>CAZIVQ010000388.1:0-5001 GCA_964542415.1 uncultured Bacteroidia bacterium
CCCTTAGGCAGCCATTTCTCCCTGCTGGCCTTCCCCCACCCGTTTCCTTCCCGGAAGCGGCCCATTCCTTTTATATACTCCGAAATCAATCAGATGGCAGGCGCTCTTCCTGGATGTTTCCTCTAGGAAAGGCCATGGTTCCATCTACTCATTTGTCATGAAAAATAGAAATACCATCATCGCCCTGCTGGTGATTTTTATAGCCATTTGTGGCTATAACCTGTACTGGACCTATGTACAGTTCAGCATGGACAGCCGCCTTAGCGAGCTGCGCACGGCCCAAGCCAATCTCCCCGAAGATCGTTCCGATTGGTCGCCCCAGGACTCATCCCTCAACAAAGAGTATGATGCCCTGATGAGCGATCAGGACTTCCAGGCCAAATACCAGGACGCCATCGACCGCTCCTTTACCCTCGGACTCGACTTGCAAGGGGGGATGTTCGTCACCATGGAGGTAGGCATTGAGGACATCATCAAGCAACTGGCAGGCAACCCTACCGATTCTGCCTTCAACGCCGCCATCACCTGCGCTTCTGACCGGCAAACCCAGGAAGCCCGTCCTTATGTCGACCTCTTCGTCGAATGTTTTGAAAAGATCAGCCCCAACGGCAGCCTTGGGGCTCTTTTTGCCAACCCTGAGCAGGAGATCAGCGTCAGCACCCCCAATGATGAGGTGCAAGATATCCTCAAGGAAGAGGCCAAATCGGCCATCGACCGGACCTTCAACATTATTCGTACCCGGATCGACCAGTTTGGGGTAGTCTCGCCTAACCTGCAGAAGCAGGAAGGTACCGGGCGTATCCTGCTGGAATTGCCGGGGGTAAAAGAACCCAAGCGGGTGCGGGAGCTGCTGCAAAGCACCGCCGAGTTGCAGTTTTACACCACCCACACCTGGCGCGACGCCTACCCGGTACTGCTGGAGATCAACGAGCGGCTGCGTGAGCTGCGCGGCTTGACCGATGCTGACACCACCCTGGGCGACACCGCCGCTACCGTGCCGGCCGATGACAACTTGGCCGAGGAGGAGCAAGAAGCCCTCACCGCTGCTGATTCGACCGAAGAAGGAGAAGAGGCATTGACCAGCACGGACGACATTCTGGGGGGCGATTCCACCGAAACGCCCTTTGACGAGCTGTCGGATAGCGAGCAGCAAGCAAGAATCGATGAATTCCGCCGTGAAAACCCCTTCTTTGCCCTGCTGAACCAGGCCAACTATCAGGCCTTTGCCCAGCAACAGTCCAATACTCCCATGCTTGGGGGCGCATTGTCCGGTGATACCGCTGCGATCAACGAAATCCTCCGCATGGAAGAAATCAGCTTGCTGATCCCGGAGGACATGAAATTTGCCTGGGGCTTCAAGCCGGTCTCCGATGAGTCCGACTACTTCGAGATGATTGTCCTCAAAGTCAACGACGAAGGCAGCGCAGCCATGACCGGCGACCAGGTTGCTACCGCTCGCCAAGACTTCGACCAGCAAGGCAAAGCGGTGGTTACCTTGCGGATGACCGCCGAAGGCACCAAAACCTGGGCCCGTATCACCGAGGCCAATGTAGGCCGTCACGTAGCCATCGTGCTCGACGGCTACCACTATTCCTACCCGGTGATCATCGGGGCCATTCCGAGTGGAAACACTGAGATTTCGGGGGACTTCGAGATCGAAGAAGCCCAAGACCTTGCCAACGTCTTGAAAGCTGGCAAGCTGCCGGTGCCCGCCCGCATCGAGGGCGAAGAAACCGTGGGGCCGACCTTGGGAGCCGAAAATATCCGTACCGGGATGTACTCCTTCATCGGGGCCTTCATCGTCACCCTGATTTTCATGGCGATCTACTACGCCCGCTCAGGGTTGATCGCCAACCTCGCCCTGATCGCCAACCTGATCTTTATTCTCGGTTGTGCCGCCGCTTTCACCAACGTGCTGACCCTGCCCGGTATTGCCGCCATCGTGCTTACGGTAGGGATGGCCGTTGATGCCAACGTGCTGATTTTCGAGCGGATCCGAGAAGAAGTAGCGAAGGACAAGTCGCTCAAGGCCAGCATCAGGGCCGGCTTTAGCAACGCCTTTTCTTCGGTCATGGACGCCAACATCACCACCTTCCTCACCGGGGTGGTCCTCTACGCCGTAGGGGTAGGCCCGATCAAAGGCTTCGCCGTTACCTTGATGATCGGTATCATTACCTCGCTCATTTCTGCCTTGATCATCACCCGCCTCATCCTCGACTACTACGCCAACCGCGGCAACGAGTCGCTCTCCTTTGGCTTTAGCTGGACCACGGGGCTGTTTGATAAGATCAAGCTGAACATGACCGGCCGCAAGCAGACTTTCTACATGGTTTCTACCACCTTGGTGGTGTTGAGCTTTATTTCCTTCTTCACCCTCGGCTTCAAAACTGGGGTTGACTTTCAGGGGGGACGTCAGTTTGTGGTAGAATTTACCGAGAATGGCCAACCGGCCAACCTCAGCTCCAGCCAGGTAGAGCAAATCCGGCAGGACCTGACGGCTGCCTTCGAAAACAACGCCCCGGTGATCAAGACCCTCAGCTCAGATAACCAGCTGATGATCACCAGCAGCTACCTTATCGATGACCGGGAAGGCACCGGCAAGGTAGAAGACATCATGAAGCAAGGCATCGGCCAGAGCCTGGGAGGCGGCATTACCCAAAAAACCATCAGTACCTCCGATGTGGGCCCGACCGTAGCCAACGACATCCGGCAAGCGGCTTACTTGGCGGTGGTTTTCTCCCTGCTGATCATTTTCTTCTACATCTTGATGCGCTTCCGCCGCTGGCAGTACAGTGCCGGAGCCATCGTGGCTGTCTTCCACGACGTGATCATCGTACTCGGGATATTCTCTTTCCTGAGCCTGTTTGACAACCTCCCCATCAACGTGGAGATCAACCAGGCGATGATTGCGGCCCTGCTGACCATCATCGGGTATTCGATCAACGACACCGTGGTGGTCTTTGACCGCATCCGGGAAAACATCGGAGAAATGAAATCCAGTATCCTGAGCCTGATCTACGACACCTCGATCGACCAGACCATCAGCCGGACGCTGATCACTTCGTTCACCACCTTCCTCACCGGGCTCATCCTCTTCCTCTTCGGAGGCGATGTGATCCGTGGCTTCATGTTCGCCATCCTCATCGGGATCGCGGTCGGTACCTACTCTTCGATCTTCGTGGCCAGCCCCGTCTCGCTCGACCTGACGGAGCGGGCAGCAGCGAAGGAGAAAGCAGGGAATTAAAGGACATAGGGGGATTGGGTACCAAGGCCGACATTGCCCTACCCCCTACACCTTATCCCCTCTATGCCCGCCAAAAGTAAAAACGCAGGAACGCCGAAGCGTTCCTGCGTTTTGTTTTTGACCATCGCGTTTGTGATTACCAAAAAATCCTTAGCTTTGGAGTAATTCAAGCTTAGGGAGCGTTTTGAAGCTTTCTGATTTTGATCCGGAGGACGCAAACCCCGGGTACCTACACGTTTCAACCAAACCTTCATCCTATGTTTTTCCTTCTTCAGGTAACCATGGAAGCCGACTCAGCCATGGCGGGCGAAGCAGGGGCGAGTCGCTCGCTGCTCGAAGAGCTGATGGCAGGCGGCTGGGCCATGATCCCCCTGTTAATCCTGTTGGTCATGGCGATCTATATCTATATTGAGCGCTACCTCACCATTCGCAAGGCCAACGCCGACTCGGAAGAATTTATGAAGCAAGTGCGTCGGCATGTGCTCGCCGGGAGCCTCGAGGCCGCCAAGGGTCTCTGCGAAAGCCGCAATGATCCCTTTGCGCGCATGATCCTCAAAGGCATCAGCCGCCTCGGGAATGCCGCCAACCTCAAAGACATTGAGGCCTCAATTGAAAACGTGGGCAAACTCGAAGTCTACCGCCTGGAGCGCCGCCTTTCGGTGCTCGCAACCGTAGCCGGGGCTGCCCCCATGATCGGCTTCTTCGGCACCGTCCTTGGGATGATCCGCGCCTTCAACGCCATCGTGGCCAAGCAAGGCAACGCCAACCCCGTCGACCTCGCCGGCGGGATCTCCGAAGCCATGATCACCACCGCCTCCGGCCTCGTGGTAGGTGTCCTCGCCTTCCTTGCCTACAACTCCCTCACTTCCATGGTGAACAAAGTGGTCTTCAAACTCGAACTCACCTCCACCGACTTCATCGACCTGCTCCAGGAGCCGGCTTCGTAGGTGGAGGAGAAAACGTGAAGAGGGGAAGATGGGAAGATGGGAAGATGGAAAAATGTGAAGAAGTGAAGAGGGGAAGAGGGGAAAAGGTGGGGGGAGAAAGGCAGCCTCCTGTTCACTGAAAACTGCCCACTGCCCACTGCCCACTGTTCACTGAAAACTGACAACTGAAAAAAATGAGTATTCGCAGTCGCAATAAACCCAGCTCGGAATTCAGCTCGGCGTCCATCGCGGACATCGTCTTCCTGCTGCTTATCTACTTCATGCTCACTTCAGCTTTCGTCGAGCAGGTGGGGATCAAAGTCGAACTGCCGACCAGTTCGTCGGACAAGCCGACCGAGGGCAAAAACTTCGTCACCGTGACCGAAGACGGGGCCTTTGCCTGGAACCAAGAGAAGATAGCCCAGCGAGAAGAATTGATTCCCTTGATCGAAGCCGTGCTGCAAGACGACAACCCCGACAACGACGTCATCACCCTGCGGGTCGACAAGCAGTCGGTCTTCGAGGACGCGGCTTTCGTCATGGCCTTGGTAGCCGAAAATGAGGGCAAAATCGTCATCCTGACACGCAAGGAGTGATCATATCTGCGGGCACCCTGCCGGGCGCTCCTACTCCCTTGACCGAAGCCCCGCTGGCCCGTCCGGCGGGGCTTTTTGTTTGGCCCTTTTGGGCAGGATGCCTTAATTTGCGGGGAATTAACCCCAAAGAACATCAAGGCATTTCACCAAGGGCACGGAGAGGAATTGCCCAAAAGGACGTAGGAGTTCACCGGGTTTCGAACTTGCGGTCTCAGCTCCTTCATCGCCCATTCGC
>CAZIVQ010000389.1:0-4987 GCA_964542415.1 uncultured Bacteroidia bacterium
CCAGAGGTTCATGCCGCTGTCTTTCTGCTCGTCACGGTTGACAGAGGTAAGGACGGCGTGTTTGACATTCATCCGTTTCACGGCCTGGGCTACCCGGTGAGGCTCCATCTTATCCAGCACATCCGGGCGACCGGTGGCTACGGCACAGAAAGAGCAGGAGCGGGTACAGGTATTGCCCAGGATCATGAAGGTCGCGGTACCTGCGCCCCAGCACTCGCCCATATTCGGGCAGCGGGCACTTTGGCAGACCGTATGGAGTTGGTTAGTATTGACAATGTCCTGGACCTCAGTGTAGTTTTTGCCGTAGGGCAATTTTACCCGCAGCCACTTGGGCCGGGGGCCATTGCCGGGCAGGTTTTTGCTGCTGAGATCGGTAGGCGTGGCAATCATCGACATAGGTTTGGTTGAAATAAATGGGTGCCAGAAACGAGAATCCCTGGCAAAGCCTGGGGGTCATTTTCCCTTCTGGCGGGAAATATAAGGAAAAGGGCAAGCATCTGGGGAACTGAGCTTCGCGAAAGCACTCCGCTCCTCCACTCATCACTCCCACCAGCCCCGCACCAACTGCCTGAATATCAAGCAAAATCTCTATTACTTTCTGGCGGTCTCTGTATAACGCATGAGCCTAATTTCTGTTTCCCACCACAATGCCCATGGACCCTCCGAAAAAAAATTGCTCGTTGGGAGCCTGGGTCGTCCGCTCGGCCAAAAGCGGAAGTGGGCTGGCAAACCAGTCGGCATTGAAGCCCAGCTGAAGTGCGGTGATGCCCCGGCTATGGCGAGAAAAGTCCAGCAGCAGAAAGCTCTTCAAGCTGATGCCAACCTTCACCTCTGGGTCGATGCGGGTAGACAGCAGGTTGGCCCGCCCGACGATGTTGGCTTCAGTATGTCGCTCGGGGTCATAGGCCTCCACGGTAATGCCCACGGGTACGGGGTTTTCTACTTCGAGGTAATAAGGGCTGATCAGGCCTATCGCCGGGCCCAGCCGCAGCCCTGCCCGGAGGTTGATCAGGTTTTGATCATTGCGGGGAAACAAGTCTTGCAGCAGTCCCAATGAGGGATTGAGCAGCATGAGGTGGTTGAGCTTCCCATAGACATAGCGACGGCCCTGCTCATTGCCGGGGGATTTGGCCCGCACCTCCCGTTGCCCCCTCAGCCCGCGTATGTCCAGGGCAAACATCCACTGCCGGTCGTCCGGCCCTTGCAAGTACACCAGGTCGAGGCCATGACCATTTTGGGTAGCATGTACCCCCACCATCATCCCGCCAGAAATCGGCGCAGGCTCTTCCTCCTGAGCCATCCCCAGCAACCCGCCAAACAGCAGCCCCCAAAGCAGCATGAGCTTTTTCACGTTCATAAGCTTGAAAAGATGGTGTTCGGCTCAGCCTTCCTCAGTAGGCACTCACCAGCTCGATGTCAAAGACCAGGGTAGAATTGCCGGGGATGCCCGGGCGGTCCTGCGCCCCGTAGCCCAGCTCGGGGGGCACGATCAGCTTGACCTTGGAGCCCGTAGGCACCTGCGTAAGCCCGACTTGCCAGCCCTGGATGAGCTGGTTCAGTGAAAAATCTTGGTATCCGGGCTTGTCAAACGAACTGTCGAAGACCGAGCCGTCGAGCAAGGTGCCATGGTAGTTGATCACCACGTTGCTTCCAGGCTGCGGCTTGGGCCCCCCGCCTTTCTCCACAATATATATCTGTACCCCATCGACCGTGAATATTTCAGAAGAATCGGCAAGCTCGTAAGGCGGCTGAACCCCCGCAGAAGGAGCCGTCATTTCCGGGGCTCCGGTCTCAGGAGCTTCTGACTCGCTTTGATTTTCTCCGGAGGAATTGCAGCTCAGCAGCAGGAGCATCACAGCAGAAAATAGAATGGGATGGCGCATGAGAAACGGTGGGTTTTTAGAAATGGCAAAAAAATCGGGATGGCGGCCCGCATGGTTCGAGAGACCTTCCCCGAGGGTAGCTTAGGCTTCTTTCACCAGCGAGCCCTGGGCTTTGTGGGCTTTGAGCAACTCGATAAACTTGGCTTCGGTCTCCTCCAGCGAGGTTTTGCTGCGACCCCCCGAAGCGTAGAAGTGGCCGCCCCCTTCAAATTGCTCGGCAAAGGCTTTAGCCGATACCTCGTTGCGGCTGCGGAAGCTGATCTTCACCAGGTCGTCTTGGGTGGTAAAGAGCACCCCCAGGTCGACATCCTTGATGCCCAGGGCATAGTTGACCAAGCCTTCGGTGTCGCCCGTGCGCACGTTGAATTGCTTGAAGACCTCCTTGCCAACCTTAAGATAGGCCGCCCGGTATTCCGGCAAGACATGCAGGCAGTTGGCCAGGCAATGGCCGAGGAAGCGCAGGCGCTCCGGGGTTGAGTTGCCAAATACAGCGTCGTGGATCTTATTCGGCTCCGCCCCCGCTTCTAGCAGCCGGGCGATCATCAGGTGTACCGCCGGGGTGGTGCTGGTAAAGCGAAATGAGCCAGTGTCGGTCAGCACGCCGGTGTACAGGGCTTCGGCCATGTCTTGGTCCAGCAACTGCTCATCGCCCATGTCCAGGATCAGACGGTAGACCATTTCGGCGGTAGAAGAAGCCTTGGGATCCCAGAAACGCAGGTCTTCAAAACCCGGCGGATCGAGGTGATGGTCGATCATGACCTTCTGGGCATCGGACTCCTGCACGGACTTCTCAAATTCGTTGATACGGTCGAGGGCATTGAAGTCGAGGCAAAAAATAAGGTCAGCTCCCTCGAAGGCCCAGTTGGCCCGAACAGGATCTGCCGGCCCGACCAGGATATTCTGGCTGCCATTCAACCAGCGAAAAAAATCTGGAAAATCCGTGGGTGACACCACATCTACCTGATGGCCCAGCCGGGTCAAGTAGTGATATAGCCCCAGCGAAGAGCCGATGGCGTCCCCGTCAGGCTTTTGGTGGGTGGTGATGGCAATGCGGCGAGGGCTGGCGAGGATCGCTTTGAGCGAGGCTGTATGTTCCATGGTGATCTTTGGTGGGAAAAGCGCAGACAAAATAGGGGAGAAGAAAGCAAGGCGGCAAGTCCGCAAACAGAAGACGAAATTACGAATTGAATTTCACAGTGTAAAATTGGCGAATCTAAGCCGAAGGTCCTAGCTTTGTTCCCCTGAGCTGTGGCAAGCTTTTTGCCCAGCCTATTCCTCTCCCTCCCTCCACCGATTATTTCATTCCACTTATGAACGGCAACCTCACCCTGACCATTATCAAACCCGACGCGGTAGAGAAAGGTTATGCGGGCAAAATCATCGACCAGATCCTTTCTGCCGGCTTCGAAATCAAAGCCATGAAGCTGACTCACCTTAGCCAGCGCGAAGCGGAAGGGTTTTACGACGTACACCGCGAGCGCCCCTTCTTCAAGGACCTCGTGGCCTTCATGACCAGCGGCCCCTGTGTGCCTATGGTCCTGAAAAAAGCCAACGCCATCGCCGACTTCCGCCAGCTCATCGGCGCGACCAACCCCGAGCAGGCCGAGGCAGGCACCATCCGCAAGCAATTTGCCACCAACATTGAGCGCAACGCCATCCACGGCTCCGACTCCGACGAGAACGGCCTGCGCGAAGCCTCTTACTTCTTCTCCGCCCTGGAGATGGTGTAAGGCCTCCCCGTAACTATTGATTTCCCGCCCGGAGCGCTGCTTGGGGCGGGATCTTTTGTGTCTTGGTACAGAATAAAGAAAAAAAGGCCTGACTTGAAGTGAATTTTTCACTGCCAAAAAGCATGAAGCAGCAGGCCAAAAAAATTGCCGAGGGCCAGGTTGACCGCCGCCAGGGTGAGGCCCGAGATGATCAGCTCGCGGTTGTGCAGGGCCTCGGCCACCGGCCCGATGAAGGGCGGCCCGAAGATGCCCGCCACGTTGGTGATGAGGGCGGTGTCGCTGTCGATGCGAAAGAGGCGGCACAGCAACAGGTGCAGCAGCACCCCGCCATAGGCGCAGGTAGCCATGAAGCCCATGAGCCAAAGGGTGCTTCCGACCAGCTGGCGCAAGTCGACGAGGGCCCCTACGGCCACGCAGAAGGCAAGGAAGAGAAATTCCCCGGTCTCGAAGGTGCCGGGCAGGCGGCGCAGGCCCGGCCAGGCAGAGGCCGACAAGCCCAGCAGGGTGAGCAGCACGATGAAGAGAATTTCGGCGAGGGGGCCGCTGAGGCTACCGGCGAGCAGCCAGGTGAGGGCGGCGCTGAGACCGGCCGCGCCCAGGGCAGCGAGCAAGCTCAGGCCTAACAGCCGCAGCTGCGCCCACCGCCCGAAGCGATGCAGGGGCAAGGCTTCAGCCGCCTGGGCCTGCGGGCCGCTCTTGGCGCTGGGATAGGGCCGCAGCCACCAGCGAAAAAACCGGCCGGCTACCGTGAGCACCACCAGCAGGTAACTGCCACTGAGCAGCAGGTCGGTCATGTTCATCACCCCAAATACCTGCCCGTCTACGCCCAGGGCCAGGTGGACGGCGGCCATGTTGGCCGTGCCGCCGCTGTAGACGCTGGCCGCCATGCCGCCGAGTTTGGCGGCTTCGGGCACCTGCTGCCCGAAAAGATGTACCGCCAGGCTTACGCTGCCCAGCAGGGCCAGCAGCCAGAGCAGGTAGGAGAGCGCAGTGCTAGGGGCCAAACGTAGCCATTGGCGCAGTCGCGAACTGAAAAGCAGCAAGGGGATCGCCAGCACCACGCTGCCTTCCATCAGCGGCCTGATCGCTGCCCGGTCTACCGGCAACACATTGCCCGCCACGATGCCCAGCGCATAGCAAAAGAAAGCCGGACTCAGCCAGGTAACTAAGTGCACCCGAGGGGCCGCATAGAGCAGCAGCGCCGGCAGCCCCAGCATCAGTCCCAACGGCAACCAAAGTTCACCCATCTTCGCCCGTCTATATTCTATTGTCCATATTCTATCGTCTATAATCTCATCTCTCATCTCTCATCTCTCATCTCTCCCCCAACTCCATCTCCACCAGCACCTTCACCCGCGGATCAAGCATGACCTC
>CAZIVQ010000390.1:0-4982 GCA_964542415.1 uncultured Bacteroidia bacterium
TAGTCCTGCGCTGCCGGGCCGCACGGCCGGGATGCACGGCCGGGATGCATGGGGCGCACTGCCGGGCGCCCCTACGAAATGTCGGATGCCGTTAGGGGCGCTCCGGTGGCTTTACCCCCAAAAAGATTTTTTTGTAGGTTTACCGCCATGATGAGCGGGCGAAAGCCTGAAAATCAAGCGCTAACCTACCTCCTATGCGATCCCTCCTGCTCTTGTTTCTCCTCAGCCTCGGCCTCGCCGCTCTGGCCCAGCCCCAAGGCCGCCGCATTACCGGCAAGGTGGTCGATGCGGCAAATGGCAATCCCCTGCCGGGCGTCACTGTCCTGATCAAAGGCACCCGCCAAGGGGCCATTACCAAGGCCGATGGCAGCTTCAATTACACCCTGCAGGGCGAGCGGGCCGAAAGCGTGACCCTCGTGGTCAAATTTCTCGGCTACCAAACCCAGGAGGTGGCGGTGGCAGAACAGACCTACCTGACCATTCAGCTCAAGCCGGGCGACCTGATGATGGACGAGGTGGTGATCACTTCTTCCTACGGCACCAAAAAGCTGCGGGAAGACGTGGTGGGCGCCATCACCAGCCTCTCAGCCGACGACATTCCCACCCAGCAGGCGGCCGAAAGCGTGGACAAAATGCTCGACGGGCAGATCGCCGGGGTGCAGATCGAGAGCAACACCACCATCGGCGGGCCCATCAGCATCAACATCCGCGGCCAAGGCTCCCTTTCCAACCTCAGCAATGCCGTGGTCGGGGCCTCCACCCAGCCCCTCATCATCGTTGATGGCATCATCCTGAACGAAGAAGGTGGCATCGACAACCAATTCTTCGATGGGGCAGGTGGATTTTCCGAAGACTTCAAAAATCCCCTCGCCCAGCTCAACCCCGGCGACATCCAGTCGATCTCGGTGCTCAAAGACGCCGCAGCGGTGGGCATCTACGGGGCCGATGGCGCCAATGGCGTGATCATCATCACCACCAAGCGCGGGCAGCGTGGGGCCTTGAAGGTCAACTACTCGGCCCAGCTGGGTTTTTCCGAAGCCATTAACCGCATCCAGTACCTCAGCGGCGAGCAGTATCAGGCGCTACGCAATGAATACCTGGAAAATACCGGCGGCCAGGCCGTGCCCTACAACGGGGTGAACACCGACTGGTTCGAACTGCTGAACCAGCGGGGCACCTTCAACCGGCAGGGCCTCACCCTCTCGGGCGGGGGCAAAAAGCTGCGCTACCGCGTGGGGCTCAACTACCTCGGCATCGGTGAGCCGCAGGTTGGCAACTCCACCAACCAGTACCGGGTCAACGGCTCGCTGAGCTACCAGGCCGGGCGCTTCCAGGCCGACCTGTCGGTGAACCAGAGTTTGTTCATCAAAGCATCGCCCAACATTTTCTTCAGCTACGCTTTTCCGCCCACCTTGGCCCCTCGCGACGACGAGGGCAACTTTAACCTCGTGGGCGTGGTCGGGCTGGGCAATCCGCTGGCGGCCATTGAGCAAAACCGCAACCGTAGCGAGAGCTACGGCACCCTGGCCAGCCTGAGCCTGCGGTATGACATCTTGCCCGGCTGGAACGTATCGAGCCTCTTCGGCCTGGATTACAAGGACAAGACCCAGGACCGCTATTTTTCCGGAGACAATGAGAGCGGTCGGCGCAGCGGCACCTTCGAGCTGGATGGGGTGCAATATCCACAGTGGGGCCGCCGGGTGATCAACGAACGGCAGTCGGTGCGCTGGAACTGGCAAGGGCAGACTGCTTATGAGCACGATTGGGCTGAGAAGCACCACTTCGACGCCCTGGCCGGCCTGGAACTGGCGCAGGAGCAGACCGATTTTGCTTATGCCTCGGGGGCAGGCTTTGTCAATCCCGGGCCGGTCAACCCGGTGGAGGCGGCCATTCAGGATGATGACCCGGCGACCGAAGAAAACGACCGCCTCGCCAACCAGATTTATAACCAGGACATCAACTACAACGCCCGGGTGTCCATGTACGCCCAGGCCAACTACAACTACCGCAAGCGCTATTACCTGCTGATCAACTTCCGTCGGGACCAAAGTTCGGTCTTTGGGGATGATACCGACGTGACCTACAACGGCGGCGCGGGGGTGAGCTGGGTGCTTTCGCAGGAAAATTGGCTGATTAATTCGAATTGGGTGCATTTCCTGCGCATTCGCCTCAGCTACGGCACCACCGGCAACTCCCGCATCGGGTCGTACCGCTCCAAGGGGCTCTACAATTTCGATGATGTAGAAGGCTACAACAACCAGGCCTATGCCGTCCTCAATACTTCGGCTCCACCCAACGACCGCCTCACCTGGGAGACGAACAACAAGTTCAACCTGGGGCTGGACTTCAACTTCCTGCGGCGGTTCAACCTGACGATGGACTACTTCCGCGATTTTCTCACTGACCTGATCACTTCGCGCAACTTGCCGACCGAAACGGGCTACAACAGCGCCCAGATCAATGCGGCCAGCATGATAAATTCGGGCCTGGAGACCAGCCTGCGCATCCGCTGGACAAAGGAGCGGGCCCCCTTGCAGTGGACCACCACGCTGAACGTGGCGACCTTGGAGAGCGAGGTGACGGAGCTGGTGGGGCTGGGGAGCGACTTTTCGACCAGTGCGCGGGCGCTTTCGCAGCGAATTGGTTTCAGCACCTCCACCGTCTGGGGCGTACGCTGGGCGGGTGTCGACCCGGCCACCGGCCGCGACCTGATCTCCATCGACGGACAGGTGCTGGACGCGGCGACTTACCGCAACCGCTACGATAACAGTGCCTGGGTGCCGCTGGGTGACCGCCAAGCCGACCATTACGGCGGCTTGAGCAACGTCATTTCCTGGAAAAATTTCTCCCTCGGTATCCGGGGCACTTACCAATGGGGCACCCAGACCCTGGTAGAGGACGAATTGATAGGAAACTACCGGATTTCAACCAACCGCAACCTGAGTGTCAATGCCTTCGACTACTGGCGCGGCCCCGGCGACGACCAGGCATTGAACGCTATTGTCATCAATGATAACCCGGTCATTCCGAACCTCAGCAAATACGTCTACGACCTGAGCCATTTTAAGCTCTCGAATGTCAACTTCAGCTACCGGCTGAATTTTCCTGAAAACAAACTCCGGATCAAGACCCTCTCCCTTTCGGCTGACGTGACCAATGTCTTTTACTGGTACCGCTTCCCCAGCCCCGAAGGCCGCAACGGCATCCGCGAGTTTCGCTTCAGCTATCCCGAGGCGCGGACCTATTCGTTTGGGGCAAATGTGGGGTTTTGACTTTGGGCGAAGACTCCGCTCACTCCCCGCGCTAGTTTGCCACTAGCGCGATCTACACCGGGAATTTGTAATTTCTATCGACCCTTTTGGCTTGCCCGGAATTACAAATTCCAACTTTAGGAGGCACCAATCGCAGATTGGCGCCGGGAGAGAGGTAAGCAGCGGTTTATCCTGTTCATTGATCCATGTTAATTGTTCACTGTTACTAACTTACCGCCGCCATGAAAAAATGCTTCTTCTCCCTCCTTCTCCTCGGCCTGCTGCCTGCTTGCACGGGTTTCCTCGAACAGGAGCCGGGCAACCAGACCTCCATCGACGAGCAGTTGCGGGACTGGCCCGGTTTTCAGGCGGCGCTTAACGGCGCTTACTACGACCTGGAAGCCTTGCTCACGGACAATAGCTTTTCAGTCTACGCCGACTTGCAGGGCGGCAACCTCACCTTCACTCCTTCGCGCCTGAGCAGCCGGCTGGGGCAGGTGCGGGTGCCGGAACAGGTCGAAAATGTCTACAGCTTTCAGGACCAGGCCATCGAAAGCGACCTGGGGTCTTTCTACACCGATGCCTACACGGCCATTGCCCAGGTGAACCTGCTGCTGGCGCGGATCGACGGGCTGGCTGAGGCCAGCCCCGCCCAAAAAGACCAGCTCAAGGCCGAGGCCCTGGGCATCCGCAGCCTGGTGCATTTTCTGCTCCTGCAGGTCTATGCCCAGCCCTACAACTTCACTGCGGGCGCCAACCATCCCGGCATCGCCTACGTGGACGCGCCCATTGAGATCGGTGGCCCCTTTCCCGGCCGGGCGAGCGTGGGCGAGGTCTACGGGGCCTTGGTTGCCGACCTGACCGAGGCTGAAGCCCTCAGCGGCCCGGAACTGACCTTGCCCGGCCCGGCTACCTCTTACTTCACGCCCCTGGCGCTGCGGGCCCTGCACGCCCGGGTGGCCCTCTACAGCGAGCAATGGAAGCTGGCCATTGACCTGGCCGATGCCGTCATCACCAACGGCGGGATCAGCCTGATGCCGGGCGCGGCCTACGTCAGCCAATGGGCCCAGCCCCTGGCCCCGGTCTCGGAGGTCATCCTGGAACTCACCCCGCCGGTTTCCAATACCGGCGCGGTCAGTGGCTCGGTGGCACAGCTGTACGGCTTCTCTACCCCCGCCGACTACGCCAATTTTGTAGCCAGCAGTGACCTGCGGGCGGCCTTCCCGGCAGGCGACCTGCGACTCGACAGCATGTTTCTGGTGGAGGAGCTTTTTACGGCCGATGATTTGGGCGAATTTCCCCGTCCCTACTATTTCACCCGCAAGTTTCAGGGTACCCCTGGCTTTCCGGTGCTGCGCCTGAGCGAGCTGTACCTCATCCGAGCCGAATCCGCTGCCCGCCTCGGTGACGAAGCCCAGGCCCGGCAAGACCTCGATGCCCTGCGGACCCGGGTCGGCCTGGAGCCCCTGCCCGCCACGGTCGACCTGCTCGACGAGGTCTGGCAAGAGCGCCGCCGCGAGCTGTGCTTCGAAGGGCAGCTTTTCTTCGACCTGCGTCGCTTCTCCCGCGACCTGACCCGCGGGGAGGACTGCCTCGCCCAGGTCTGTGACCTGAGCTATCCCTCGCCTTTTTTCGTGCTGCCCATCCCGCAGAGTGCATTGGACCTGAATGAGAATCTGCGGCAGAATCCGGGGTATTAGGGGGGAGGGCGGAGGGAATAGGGTGTAAGGA
>CAZIVQ010000391.1:0-4971 GCA_964542415.1 uncultured Bacteroidia bacterium
GCGGTTCGACCTTGCGGTCTCAGGTCGCTTGTCGTTCAGTCGCTCGTCGCTCGTCGCCACATCTCATTTCTCATCTCTCATCTCTCATTTCCCCTCAATGAGCTACAAAATCCGCCTCAGCACCGAAGAAACCTACCTCCTGGCCGACAAGATGAACGAGATCCAGGACAAAAAGCGCTCGCGTCGGCTCTTGGCCCTTTCGCTGCGGCATTTTGGCTACCCGGTCAAGGACATCGCCCTGATCGTGGGGGCGAGCGAAAAGACGGTGACCGAATGGATGAAGTCCTTTTTGGCGGGAGGATTTGATGGCTTGTTGCAAATGCATTACCCCAAGCGGCGGGGCTCCAAGCTTGCGCCTTACGAGACAGCCATCCGGGACTTTCGGCAAAAAAATCCTGAGGCCACCTTGGAAGATGTGCAGCAATGGCTCAAGCAAGAAAAAGGCCTGGAAGTAGAATACAGCTGGCTTTACCGCTACCTGGAGCGGCACGACTTATGACAGTGCCTGCCGGGAGGACTTGGTGGCCTGTGGACTGCGGGGCACGAGACTCCGGTTCAGGCCGAGCTGCCTGCGGGCAAACACGCTCAGGTAGTCGATGGCTTCTTGGGCCTCGGGCAAAATCCGCCAGAAGAGGTGCCACACATGCATCAGCTTGGGCCAAAGCTGTAGCTGCACCGCCACCTCGCTGGCCTTGAGGCGGGCAGCGAGCCGCACCGCATCGTCGGTGAGGACTTCATGGTCGCTCGCCTGAATCAGCAGCGGCGGCAGGCCGCTTAAATCAGCAAAAAGCGGCGAAACCAGGGGATGGTCCAGCGAAAAATCCCCCGCGTAGGCCTTGCCCCATTCTGCTACCTCTTTTACCCGCACGATGGGATCCTCATCGGCAAAGCGCCGGGCCGAATCGCCGCCAAACGAGAGGTCGACCCAAGGGGAGAGGCAGAAGCCCCCGGCCGGTAGCGGCAGCGCCAGTTTGCGTAGCATCACCTGCGTGGCCACCGTCAACCCGCCCCCCGCCGAGTCGCCCCCGATCAGCAGGTGCTCGGGCGCAAAGCCCTGGTCGAGCAGCCACTGATAGGCCGATATAGCATCTTCCAAGGCCGCCGGAAACGGGTGCTCCGGCGCCAGCCGGTAGTCGATGATTAGCGCCTGAATCCCAATTTTCTGCGCCAGGTGAGCCGCCAGGCCCCGGTGCGTCTCGATCGAACCGACCACGTACCCGCCTCCGTGCAAAAAAAGCAACACCCGGCTGAGGTCAGCGCCCTCGGGCCGCAGCCATTCGGCCGGCAACGCCCCGATCTGGAACGATTCTGTCGTTACTCTGCCCGGCAAACCGAGGGGACTGAGGGACAGCACCCGCCGCAGCGTCTTTACGTTGGGCAATTTCATGCTGACCATGAAGCGGGTCTGGTCGGCCGAAAAGCGAAGCAAGGTATGTTGTAAGCTGGGCATTCAGGGGGGATAGCAGGCGTGGCGATAGTCCGATAAATCTTAAACTTACAATTTTGTTAGAATAATCGGAAATAATTTCCGGTGGAGGGTCGCAACGGCAAACTAAACGGTCGCCAGCATCCCAGCAATGGTCGCGGTCAGAAAAGCCGCAATCGTGCCGCCAAGCAGGGCCCGCAGGCCCAGCTCGGACAGGGTCTTGCGCTGGTTGGGAGCCAACGCCCCGATCCCCCCGATCTGGATGCCGATGGAACCGAAATTCGCAAAGCCGCAGAGCGCGTAGGTCGCGATCAGGACCGATTTGTAGTGGACCAGGGCGCCCGCATCTTTGGCCGTGCCCAGCGAGGCATAGGCCACAAACTCGTTGATGATGGTCTTTTCTCCCAACAATTGGCCCACCACCAGCATGTCCTCGGCCGGTACGCCTAGCAGCCAGGCGATAGGGGAGAAGATCAGCCCGAAGATGTACTGCAAATTGAACTGCGTGTAGCGCCCATCGGTCTGGGCGGCCACCCAGGTATTGAGGTCCAGCCATTCGCCCAGTTTATCGGCAAACACATAATTCAGCATGTCGATCAGGGCGATGAATACCAGCAGCATCACCCCCACGTTTACCGCCAGTTTGAGGCCGTCGGTGGTGCCTTTGGAAATGGCGTCGAGCAGGTTGGCCCCAATGCGGTCTCTGGGCACGCTCAGGTCTTCATTGACCGTTTCGGTCTCCGGCACCAGCATTTTGGCCGCCACGATCGCCGCCGGGGCCGACATGATGGAGGCCGTCAGCAGGTGGGTGGCAAACAAGCGGGTGGCCTCCGGATCGGTGCCCCCCAGGTAGCCGATATAGGCCGCAAACACGCCCCCGGCGATGGTGGCCATGCCGCCGGTCATCAGGGTCATGATTTCTGAGCGGGTCATGCGCTCGAGGTAGGGACGAATGAGTAGGGGTGATTCGGTCTGCCCGAGGAAAATGTTGCCCGCCGCCGAAAGGCTTTCCGCTCCCGAGAGGCGCATGGTGCGGCTCATCAGCCAGGCAAAGGCGTAGACGATTTTCTGTAAGATGCCCAGGTAGTAAAATACCGCCATCAGGGCCGAGAAAAAGACGATGGTAGGCAGAATCTGGAAGGCGAAGATGTAGCCGAAAGAGTCGGGGTCGGTCACCAGTCCGTCGAACAGGAAGGCCGCCCCCGCTTTGCTGAAGTCTAGCAAAGTCACAAAGCCATCGGCAAACCATGAAAAGACGGTCCTGACCAGCGGCACCTTTAGCACCAGCAACCCAAAGATCAATTGCAAGCCCATGCCACTGCCGACCAGTTTCCAGTCGATGGCCCGGCGGTTGGCACTGAAGACCCAGCAGATGGCCAGTAAGCTGAAGATACCCAGCAAGCCCCGCAGCACATCCACGAAGGTGAAAGTCTCGGGCAAAAGCTTGGCCCGGCCGTAGAGCTTGAAGACCCGGGAGGTCCCACTCAGGGTGGGGTTGCCGCGAGCGTCGAAGCTGAGGCCGTAGCTGTCGCTGCGCCGCCGGGAATTCAGGCCCGCATCGGTCTGGGAGGCAATTTCTTCTCCCTGCCAATAATACCGCAACCGGGCTTGGCCATCCTGCACCGAATAGGCGACAGAATCTACCGGCGTATTGAGAGGCAGCAGTTCGTATTGCAACCGCACGCTGTCGCCATCGAGGGTCCAGCGACCCGCTTCTTGTAGCGAATCGCGGCTCACCAGCAAGGCAAAACTGCCATCGGATTGAAAGCGAAAATAGTCCTTTGGCCCCGGGGTAGCCAGCGTTTCTCCCCCGGGACTGCGGAGCGATTCCAGGTTCCAGTCGTAGACGAGGGTGTCGGGAGAAAAGGCCCGCAAGAAGGCCGGAAAGCTGCTCAGGCAGAGCAGGACCCCCAGGATCACATGCCGTAGACGCATAGGTTGGGTTGCTAATTTGCGTAAAACTAGCATTTTTGCGTCTAGCAGCAAGCATGGGCGCAAAAAGCAAGGATGTTCCCCCGGCTAAAATTTATGAGGCGTTTTTTGCATTGTTAATGCGCCCGGCCATGAGCAGCGGTTTACCCCCCTCGCTGCTCATGGCCGGGAAAGAGGAAGAACAGCCGACCCAAAAAGCAACCCCCCACATCCGGCGAAAGATATGGGGGGCAATGGAAAGGGAAGGCCAAAAAAACCTATTCCCGGTCTCTCATGAGCTTCTCGGGAGAGGCGCTCAGGCGCTCGGCCGCGACCTGGTTGCGCTTCAGCTCGTCGCCCATCATGCTGGCCGCGGTAAAGGAGGTGATCATGTCACCCATCATGTTGGCGGCATTTGAAGGAGAATTGGGCAGCAGCAGCAGGTTGCTACGAGAATTGGCACCCATAGCTTGCAGGGTGTCGTAGTGCTGGGTGACCACAATCAGGGCCGAGGCCTCTTGGGAGTTGATGCCCACTTTGTTGAGGGCTTCGACCGAATCTTCGAGGCCCTTGGCGATCTCGCGGCGCTGGTCGGCGATGCCCTGGCCCTGGAGTTTTTTGGACTCGGCTTCGGCCTGGGCAATGGCGACGATCTTGATCCGCTCGGCATCGGCCTCGTACTGGGCGGCGACTTTCTCGCGCTCAGCGGCGTTGATGCGGTTCATGGAGCGCTTCACCTCAGAATCGGGGTCGATATCGGTCACCAGGGCTTTGACAATGCCGTAACCGTAGCCTTCCATGGCCTCGGCCAGTTCAGCTTTGATGGCGACGGCTACATCGTCTTTGCGGGCAAACACCTCATCGAGGCGCATCTTGGGCACCTCGGCCCGGACCACATCAAAGACATAGGCGTTGATCTGGGTCTTGGGGTCTTCCAATTCGTAAAACGCATCGTAGACCTTCGGCTTGAGGACCTGGTACTGGACCGAGACCTTCATGTGGACAAAAACATCGTCCTTGGTTTTGGTCTCGACTTTCACGTCCATTTGCTGGACCTTGAGCGAAAGCCGCCCCGCTACCTGGTCGATAAAGGGGATCTTGAACTGGAAGCCGGCATCGGCTACGCGCTGAAATTTGCCAAACCGTTGGATAATGATGGCTTGCTGCTGGCGCACGATGACCCAGCCGCTGCGTAAGAATAAGAGCCCGGCAAGGGCTGCAATACCCGTGATAATGAAAGATTCCATAGAAAAGGATTAGACGTTGTAAGTCGTAAGTCTTGAAAAGATAACCTGATTGTATAAGTCGCGAAAGCAGGCAAAAGTTACTGATTTTCTTGCAAAACTGGGTAGGATTGGTGAAAAAATCCGTTAGGCAAATAAGTACAATAGAGACGTATCCCGGCGGAGGGAGTTGGAAAGCTTTTGGCGAAGGTCCCAAGGATAAATCCTGGGGCAATGTTGATCGCAAAAGCTAGCCGGATGACTTTAGTCTCCGGCCTCCTGCGAAGGTCCCAGGATAAATCCTGGGGCAATGTTGGTCGCACCAGCTAGCCGGACGACTTTAGTCTCCGGCCTTGTGGGCTGCCATCAACGCTGTCAGGGCAAAAGCAGGGGTTCTGACAGCTCTGACAG
>CAZIVQ010000392.1:0-4956 GCA_964542415.1 uncultured Bacteroidia bacterium
GCCATTGCCCATGCCCTCCAGCAAATCAGTGAACTCGCCCCCTCCCGCATCGAAAATGTGCGCGCCCGCATCGACCAGACCCTCGAAGACATCCGCCACAAAGTCACCGAACTTGACCCCAACCGATTCGAGCAGGAGCTGATCTTCTACATGGAGAAACTCGACATCAACGAGGAGATCGTTCGCCTTACCCAGCACCTCGAATACTTCACCCAGCTGCGCCAAGCCGAGGAGAGCAACGGCAAGCAAATGCAGTTTATCTCCCAGGAAATGGGCCGGGAAATCAACACCATCGGCTCCAAAGCCAATGACGCCACCATCCAGCGCCTGGTGGTGGCCATGAAAGACGAACTGGAGAGAATAAAAGAGCAGGTGCTCAACATTGTGTAAGCGGCCGGCGAAGACGAAGCTGGTCCGGAGGCGGAAAGTTGCGGATTTTTGAGGTAAAGCCCGGGAGCTGGTCCCCGGCGGGAAACTTTGCCGCTGGATGCCGCGTTTCTCCAATGTGTACCCCCCTTGCCATGCGTCTGCTTCTTCTGTCCCTTGCCTGCCTTTGCCTGTACGCTGCTTGCAGCGAACGGGTCGACATCAATGCGCCTTCCAAAGACATCTACGTGGTCTACGGGGTGCTCGACCCACAAAGTGACCGGCAAACCATCCGGGTAAGCAAAGCCTTTCAGACCCAAGAAAACGCCTACAAGGTTACAGCCCAAGAAGACTTGAGTGTCAAAGGCTTGGAAGTGGTGATCAAGGGAAACGGCCGCACCTATGCCGCTACCCAAGTCGACAGCGTGGCCAAGGACACCTTGGGTGATTTTTTCCCCTACACCACCGTCTACCAATTCGATACCGATACCGATCAAGCTTTGCTTCCGGGGCTGCGCTATGTGCTAGAAATCCGGGACCCAGCTGACAGCAACCTGTTTCTCACCGCCCAGACCCGTATTCCGCCTCAACCCCTGCTCGTCTCCCCCGGGGTGAGTGGACAATGGCCAGAGTACTGTCTCAATGATTTGTCGATAGAAGACAGCGTTCGTATCTCCTTTTTTCGCAGCCGGGGCAGCACGCCCACCCGGGCCCGCGCCTTCGAGATCCGGTTTATTTTCCAATACACCGAAGACGGCCTGCCCCAAACCTACCGCTTTGGCCCCACCAAACTCTTCGACGAAAGCGTGGCATGCGGCGGCGTGGGTGACGACTTGCTCTGCCACTCTTTTCGCCGGGGCGTCATTCTCGACAACCTCCGCGCCACCCTGCGGGACCTGAGCAAAACCTATCGCTACCAGCCAGAGCCCCTCTGCGGCCGGCGTTATGAGCTGTCCCAAGCCTTCGAGGTGCAGGTGACTGCCCTTGACACCGCTTTGGCCACCTACATCGACGCCAACGATCCCCGCTACCTCAACCTCAACACCTACCGTCGCGAATTCACCAACCTCGAAGGCACGGTCAATGCAGTGGGGATTTTCGGTGCCATTTCCTACCACAACCTGCCCGTAAGCCTCTCTCCCTGTGCCGAATACCGCCTTCAGCTCAATCCCGCAGTGGATGACAGCGCTTGTCAGTGATCAGTGAACAGTGGTCAGTGAACAGGGGGGGCACAAGGCCGACAAACTTAACCTGCTGACCTTCCGCTACTCCCTTGGCGTGAAAAAAAGGCATGCTTTGCGGCTTCCCCAGCCTCATTTCTCCGGCAAAAACTCCCGCATGTAGGCAAAACCTGGCGTAAACTCGCCTTTCCAAAGGATAGTGGCCCGCTGCAAGGGCTCGGGTAGGCCGGCGGCGGCCGGGTTGCTAGCGGAAAAGTCGGCCTGGGCCAGACCTGGCATCAGCGGCCGGAAGTCCTCACTAAACTGGGCCGACGCATCGGCCGAAAACTCGCAAGGCAAATTGGTAACCGCCATGACCGCGATGCCCTCGCCGTCCAAACCCAGGTGGCTTTTATCAGTAGCCGGGTCGTAGACAAAAACCGGGTCGTCGATCCAGGTCTCTTCCGAAAACTGGATGGCCCCGTCTGGGTCGCAGGTGATGTCGCCGATTACCTCCAGGGTCTGGTGCTGGGCATACCAGCCGCGGGTGGCCTCGCGGGTGAGCAGGCGCGGGAAGCGCGGGGCCCAGATGATGCAGTTCATCAGCAGGCTGACGTAGGGGAAAATTTCTTCCAGCCGCGATTCAAACCGGTCCGGCTCCCGCAGGTACAGCGCCATCAACGCCTGATCGTCCAGGCCTGTTCCCTGGGCCTGATCTTTCAGCCGGTACATGTCGGGGATTTCGCAGACCACTTTGTAGACCTGCTGCCGCGAACCTTCGGCGAACACCCGTGGCAGGTCTTCTACCCGCACCTCCTTCACCGGCAGCAAATCATAGATTTCCTGGGCCCCGTAGCTGGTCTTGCCCGTACCCATGAAAGCCGTGATCAGAGGCGGAAGATCAGCGGGCGTACCTTCCCGGCGGATGCGTTCACCCGCTGCGCGCACCCGCTCCTTTACCTTGCCCAGGTCCTCCAGCTCGATCGATTGGGGAATGCCCGCCAGCGGATGGGCGATGGCGCGACCTTGCAAGCGCTGGCCGTAAGTCCAAAGGCTGTCGGTCATGCCGGCATAGCCCGCAAAGAAGGTAAAAGCCGTGATGAGGCGGCGTTTTTCGGCGTCGGTGATCAGTTCATAGTCCATCAGCGTGGCTCGCTTTTCTACCAGCGCTTGCAGCAAGGGACGATTTTTGACCTGGCCTTTGTGGGTGTGGGAGAAAAAGAAGTAGGCTTTGTCCGGCAACAGTTGAGAGAGGTCAACTTCTTTTAACCCAAAAATCACCTCCGCCTCGCTCAAGTCTTCCTTGATTTCGGCTCCCAGGCCAAGGTAAGTCGTATCAGCAAAGGAGCGTTTGACCTCGCCTTTTTCGGGATGCTGGCCTGGTTGCACCAGAACGCGGTGTCCGGCCTCGACGAAGAAGGGTACATGGGCCGGTACAACGGCAACGCGCTTCTCCCCTTTCTTGCTGAGGTCTTCGCGACGGATGGCTATGATCATAGGTAATGAGGTATTTTTTGCCAAAAGGGCTCTGGCTGGCAGCGGGAGGTCAGGAGGACCGGAGGTAAAATAAGCCCAAGATCAACCCGATGCTCAAGGTAATGAGCGCGATGGGCTTGAGCCATTTTCCCACAAAACGAGGATCTTCGCCCCGCAGCTCGTCGGGACCTTCCCGGAGAAGCCTCTGCAAATTACGATTCTCTAAGGTATCTGCATAATGCAAAGTGTCAGCCCGGGCGAGCGAATCCCGCCGGATAATGACCAGGGTCAGGGCCCGGCGATATTGCTTCTTCTTCAGCTTCTCATACACCACGACCGGACTACTCAGCTGCAAGCGCAGGCTGGCGTTGGTATCGGCCGGGGGGGGAGAAAGCAAAGCCGACAGGCCAAAACCCGACACCAGGCGAAAAGCCGCAGCGGTATCGAGGTATTGGCCTGCCAGGCGTTGAAAAAGTTCCACGTTGTCAGGCGGCAGGCTGTCAGGAGGAAGGCCACTGGCCCGCAACCCGAGGGGAATTAGCAGGAAAATTAGCCAAAGGAGTCGGCCAGCGGGCATGGTATGCATTTTGAGAATGAAAAACCGGGTAGCTATTACCCTCAAATGCGGATGCGCTTTCCTTTTTTGGCCGATGCGTAGACCGCCTCTACCACCCGGATGTCGCGCAGGCCTTCTTCGCCGGGCACCAGCAGGGGGGTGTCATTCATGATGGCCAAGGCATCGTCGTCCATCTGCCTGGCCTGCTGGTTGCCTGGCCATGGTTCGAGGGTACGGTCGCCGCTGGCTGTGCCCTGCACATTGCGGTAGCTGGAAAAAGGCTCCAGCCGGGCCTTGCCCTTTTCGTAGATCACCTCCAAAGAATTCACCCCTCCATAGCCAAAACTCGTGGTACACTGCGCCATAGCCCCTCCCGGAAATTCGAGCTGAAAGCTGGTCACCTCATCCACCTCGGTAAAAAGCGCTGGCCGCAAGATCTGGTGCTGCGCCATGACGGCCACCGGCTCTTCGCCGATGGAATAGCGAGCGCCTTGGAGCGGGTACACGCCCATGTCGTACATCGCGCCGCCGCCCATCTTTTTTCTCAGCTTCCAGTGATCTTCGTTGTTCTGGCGGTAGCCCGCTGCGGCCTGCACCAGCCGGGCCGCCCCGAAGTCTTCATGCCCGGCGAAGCTCATCAGCTTACGGGTGTTGGGTTCGTGCTGCATGCGGTAGCCGATGGCCAGGGTCACGCCGTTGTCCTTGGCCGCTTTGATCATGGCCTCGCATTCGGCTACATTTAGGGCCATGGGCTTCTCGCACCAGACATGCTTGCCCGCCTGCGCCGCCCGGATGGTGTACTCGGCGTGCATGCTGTTGGGCAGGACGATGTAGATCACGTCGATCGCATCGTTGTTCGCGATTTGATCGAAGGTTTCGTAGTTGTAGATGTTGGCTTCGGGAAGGTCATACTTAGCTTTCCACGTTTCTGCCTTGCTGGGCGTCCCGGTCACGATACCGGCCAGGTAGCAGTGCTCCGTTTCTTGCAAAGCTGGGGCCAGCAGCTGGGTGCTGTAGTAGCCCAAGCCGACCAGGGCCACGCCTAGTTTTTCCTTTTTCCGGCCAAAAACTACGTTGGGAAAACCGAAAGTGAGGGCACCCGCCGCCAGCGAAAGCTGCTTCAGGTGGCGGCGGCGCCGGGGATCGAAAGGTTGCATAAATGGAGGTTTTGGAGTGAAGAGGAAAAATACAAAAAGAATCCCATTTGGTCTCACTCTTCCTCGATGGCCGCTGCGGCTCCGAAGGCCGCCTTGAGCTTTTCTGCATCGAACTTCAATTTGCGATCAAAGGTGTAAATGCCATTGACTTCCTGCTGCACATCGGTGAGCTGGGTATAGGTGTAGCCGGCGATGAGATCGGAAGAGCACACGTCTGAACTCCAGTCACGTGAAACGATCT
>CAZIVQ010000393.1:0-4949 GCA_964542415.1 uncultured Bacteroidia bacterium
CCCGGCGCAGGATCGCGTTGATCCGCAGCAGCAGCTCGCGCGGCTCGAACGGCTTGGGCAGGTAGTCGTCGGCGCCCGCCTCGAGCCCCTCGATCCGGTCGGTGGTCTCGCCGCGCGCGGTCAGCAGCAGGATCGGCGTGCTGCGGGTCTCGCTTAGCTACCGCCTCAACCGCTGGGGGCTGCTGAAGTCGAAGCTTTTTGACTTCGAAAATGGGAGGCGGCTGCAGACGGCTGCCGGGGTGGGGGAGGGGAGAAGTTGAGTCTTGAATACGGAAAAACGAGTAGAGAATAGCGAAGGGGAGAGGGTGGAAGCCCCGCTGGGGTCGGGTGCTACCTGGCGATGG
Source organism: uncultured Bacteroidia bacterium (assembly GCA_964542415.1). Classification (GTDB taxonomy): domain Bacteria; phylum Bacteroidota; class Bacteroidia; order J057; family J057; genus CAZIVQ01. The sequence goes on from CAZIVQ010000393.1 coordinate 345, forward strand.
CTTTTTTTTCGTCGCTGAAAGTGGATTTGAGGCCAGGCTTTCTTCTTTCCGGGCATTTGTGTTTTTTGGAAGATAAATTACGGGCGCCGTTCCGGCAGGCCTGTTTTCTCCCATTGCCTATTCTCCATGAAAACCTTCTTTCGCCTCTTCTTCTTCCTGCTGCTACTGGTCTTGGCTGCCCTGGCGGGGTATTTTTTCCTTGAAACCAGCAGCCAAACCCGTCAACTGCTCAGTTTTGTGCCCGGGGACTTCGTCTACGCCATCGAGTCTGACCGGCCGGTGGGCGATTGGCAGGACCTCAGCCAAAGCGAGGTCTGGCAATACCTCAAAGAAAACGAGAGCCTGGCCGAGATCACGGACATGGCCGACTACCTCGACTCCCTGCTCACCGCTAATGAGACCTTGGTGAGCGCGGTCAGCCTGGGTGATATGGTCATATCGGCCCACATGGTTTCGCCGGAGGACTACGAATTCCTCATCCTCGTCGACCTGCTGGGCAAAGGCCGCAAGCTGGCCAAGCTCAAGCCGGTTATGGTCGAGCTGTTCAAAAGCCTGGAATACGAGGTGCGCACCGGTTCCTATTTCAACATCGACCTCTACCACCTCACCGACCCAGCCGATGGGGAGACCCTTTCCCTGGCCGTGATCGACAACGTGTTGATGGCTTCTTACCGCGAGGATTTGCTCAAACAGGCCATTGAACAGTCAGAAAAACCCGGGGTCGTGGCTGAGCCGGGTTTTGCGGCGGTGCGCGACAAGACCGACCGGGACAAACTCTACACCCTTTACCTCAATTATGCCCGTTTCGATCAGCTACTGGGCATCTATGCAGATGAGGTGCCCGAAATGATTCAGGGGCTGGGGGAAGTGGTGTCGCATTCTGCTTTTGACCTTACCCTAAACGACGAAGAGGCCATTTTCGACGGCTATACCCAACAGCGGGACTCGGCGGCTTCGTTTCTGCGGGTGATGATGGAGGTGGGCGAAGGGGAAGTCCATGCCCATGAGGTGCTGCCCATGGAGACGGCGATGTTTACCAGCATGGGGTTCGACGACTTCACCGATTTTTACCAGCGCTTCGATGCCTACTACCAGGGGAGCGATCCAGAGGGGTATGAGACCTTGCAGAAGAGCCGAAAGGTGTTGGAAAAGCGACTCAAGATCGAGTTTGAGCGGGATTTTTTCAGCTGGATGACCGATGAGATCGTGACGGCAGTCATCCCGCTCGACGGTTCGGGCAACCAGTACGGCTACTATGCCCTGCTGCATTTTGATGACTACGACCTGGCCAAGGAGCGCCTCGACTACGTGGCCGGGCGCATCGGGAAGACACCGGTCAAATTCGAAGAGATTGACTACCGCGGTTTCCCCATCAAGTACCTCAAGCTGCGGGGCTTCTTCACCCTCTTCTTCAAGAAGATGTTTTCCAAAATCGAGCACCCGCATTTCACCTACATCGACGACTACGTGATCTTCTCCAACGACACCACCTCCCTGCAGGTGGTCATCGACCGCTACCTCGACGGGCGGGTGCTGGCGCGAGACGAGGCCTTTGAAGATTTTCAGGACGAATTTCAGCGCAAGTCCAACCTCTTTACTTTTCTCCAAAACCGCTACCTCTACGAATACCTCAGTTCTCTGCTCGACTACGAAGCCAAGGGCGACCTCGCTGAAAACAAGCCCTACTTCCTGAGCTTTCCGCGCATCGGCCTGCAGATGTACCCCGATGGTGGCCTTTACAAATCCTACATCTACGGCGAATTTGAACCGCAGATCAAGCCGGGGATGAGGGTGAGGTAGGGGAGGATTTGGGGATTTGGGTATTGGGTATTGGAGAATTTTGGAATAGGGGGAATGATGAAGAAGCCCTGCTTCTCGAACGCCATCTTTTGTGTTCTCCGCCCTTTTTACTCGCTCGCGCCGGACTTTGTCCGGATTGACAGCACGGTAGGCCAGGCCCCGATTGGTACTCCGTCCCCAGCCTACGGGGCTTCTCAATATAACCAAGGCGAAGCTCACAGCAGGTGAACTTCGCCTTGGTTGTTGACAGGACAATCCGTCAATCTATCTATCCATCTATCCATCTATCCATCTATCCGTCTCACCATCTCATCATCTAATTCGAGATAAACCGCCGCTGGAGCAATTGCACTTCGTAGAAGAACTCCACGTCCTGGGTCATGGGGCCGTACTCGCGGCTGACGGCGGTAAGGGAGAGGGTTTGGCTGTCTTCGTGCTCGATGATGAAGAGCTTGAGGAGTTTGGAGTCGGTGATGGCGGTGTAGCAGATGACTTTGCCGTTGCGGGTGTCTTGCATGGCCCCGCGGCTGATGACCCGCATGTAGTCGAGGCAATTCTTCTGAATTTCCTTGGCGAGTTTACGGTCGGGGTAGTTGCGGGTAACGGTAGTAGAATAGAGCGACCCATCGCGGAAGGCATATTCGACATGCTTTCCTTCGGTGAGGTCGGCGCGCATGCGCTGCATGTCATGGTCTTCATGCACCGCGAGGATGTAATCCCGGGTATTGAGGAAATCCTTGACTTCTTCGGTGCTTTGGCCGAACGGGATGAAGAGGTTGTTCTGACTCCAGGCCGCCGGGACGATCAGTAACCATAAGAGGAGGGTAAAGCCGTGCTTCATGGCGAAGGAATTTAGAGTAAGGAGAGAAAGGGTAAAAAAACGAATGGGCAAAAAGGGGAATAGGCTAAAAATAAGGTTGAAAATGGAGGAAAAAGGGGGAGGGTAATTCGTCCAAAAAAGGGGAGCCTTCGCCTACGGGCTCTCCACAAAATTAGCGGGATTCCCGCAGTATTCGAACCATTGGACAAAAATTCTAAGCTAGGGAGGAAATATCCGCGTAAGGTTTTCGTTGCGATTGTCATCAGTAGAGCGAATATAGGAAAAACTTCAGGCATCCGAAAGGACTTTTCGCAAAGCAAACTTGGGTAGCGGGCCTGTAAATCAATACCTAACGACCGTTTACGGCTTAGAATGGTCCCAATAGGGTAGGGAAAATGCCGCTTGTTTTGTTGATTACCTTTCTCCCTGAATGTAAGATTTTGGGGTGAAAAACACCTGGGGGAGAGTAGGGGGTGCGGGTGCAGGGAAATGGCCCTGGACCCAGGCCATACGTACTGCTTGCGGTCTATGAGGCCCAATCCTTTCCCCTATTTCCCGCTTTGCTAGCCCATATCCCTAAACATGTTACCTTTATGCCCCCACCGGATGAGTCCTCCTGGCTTTCCCGGTTTTAGCCCTCATTTTTTCTGTCATGCAGCTCGCCCAAGAACTCAAAGCCTCCGTGGAGGCGCACCTTAAAACCCTGGCTTTTGACCAGCGTCACCCGGCCAACCTTTATGCCCCCATGGCCTATATCCTGGCCCTGAAAGGCAAGCGGATCCGGCCTATTCTTACCCTCCTGGCCTACCACACCGTATCTGGTCGCGATCCCGCTGTGGCGCTCAACCTCGCCGCCGCCGTGGAGACTTTCCACAACTTTACCCTCATGCACGACGACATCATGGACCGGGCCCCGGTGCGGCGCGGCATGCCCTCGGTCCACGTGAAGTGGGATGAAAACATCGCTATCCTCTCCGGCGACGCGCTCTTCGCCTTTGCCACGGGCCTGGTGGTGAAAGATTTTCCTGAAAAAGCCGCGCCCTTGGCCGCCGAGTTTGCGCGGGCTTCGATGGAAGTCTGCGAGGGACAAATGGAAGACCTCGACCTGAGCGGGCGCGACCAGGTCAGCATCGAAGCGTACCTGGAAATGATCCGCAAGAAAACCGCCGTCCTGCTCGGCAGTAGCCTGTGGCTCGGGGCCCGGGCCGGGGGAGCCGATGAAGCCCTCGCTGAGCGCTTCCGCGCCTTTGGCGAAGCCCTGGGCATCGCCTTTCAGCTGCAAGACGACCTCATGGACGCCTTTCCGCCAGCCAACTTTGGCAAGCAGGTCGGGGGCGATATCATCGAAAACAAAAAAACCTACCTTGTCCTCAAAGCTCACGAGCTAGCCAGCCCGGATCAACGGCAGGCCCTCGAAGATTGGCTCGCCCAAAGCGGCGAGGTCTCTGGCAAGGTCGAAGGGGTCCTCGACCTCTTCCGCCAACTTAACATTGAGGCCCACACCCAAGACCTGATCCAGACCTACGTCGCCCGGGCCGAAGCCCTCAGCCAAGAACTCGCCGGCACCGTGAACATGGCCCCGCTCGAGGCCTACCTGGACCAGATCGCCAAGCGGAAGGTTTGACTTGGGGCGAAGAGCCCCAGGATAAATCCAGGGACAATTTTGATCGCACAAGCGCTCCCGCGAGCCCCAGGATAAATCCTGGGGCAATTTTGATCGCACAAAGGGTTCTCACCCATTCTGCGTTGATAGGATGCCCTTTTCCTCCCCCTCTGCGTTCTCCCTAATCTCTGCGTGCAAATAATCAGGCGGCACAGCATCCTCAAGCTCCGTTTTTGAGGCACGCAGAGGGGAGAGAGGACGCAGAGAAACGTCTATTTCCTCCCCCTCTGCGTTCTCGCTAACCTCTGCGTGCAAATAATCAGGCGTCACAGCATCCTCAAGCTCCGTTTTTGAGGCACGCAGAGGGGAGAGAGGACGCAGA
>CAZIVQ010000394.1:0-4948 GCA_964542415.1 uncultured Bacteroidia bacterium
ACAGGGCATGCCCGGTCCCTACTGTCCCTACGCCATTACAACCCTCGCAGGTCTTCGAGACCTGCGAGGGTTTTTGCAGGAAAGCCCTGCGGTTTCAATTCAGGGCGCTCCTCGGGAAAAAGGAGCGTTACAATTCCCGGTTTTTTTAACCAAGATACTGAAGGACAGCGGGAGAAGGCTTTACCAGTTTACTGGCTATGAAATTTTCTGTATTTCAAACATTCCCCTATTGAATAAATGGCTAGGCCCCTTTAGGCCATTTTTTTTAATCCGTGGCTTCTGGGCTAACGTAACTTTTGACGACGCGGCCAATACCATGCGCCTGTACAAAAATGGGGTGCTGGTAAGTTCTAATACCAATGTCACAGGAAGCTTCACCCTGGAACCCTTGTACAGAGGGTCGCACAACAGCGGCGGCATTTTTCAAGGCAGAATCGACGCGGTCCGCATCTGGTCCCTCACCCGCACCGAAGCTGAAATCCGCGCTAATATGTACCATACCTTCGACGGCGACGAGGATGCCCTCGAAGCCTGCTGCCGCTTCGATCAACAGCCCAATGCCAGCCATACCACTGCCTATGACCTCACCGCCAACACGAACCGCAGCACCCTCACCTACATGACGCCCGCCACCGAAGAGGTAGGCAGCTTTGCCTGGAGCAGCTTCCCGCAGGTCTTTACCTTTTCCGCCTCAACGACGGTAAGGGTTGGACGTAGGGTTTACCTATTGTGAAGGAGCAGCCAGATCTCGGATTCAATCAGACAACTCAAACGCCCGGCCATGTGAGGTGCCGGGCGCTTCTTGTTGGTGGAGTCCTTGGGTTCAATATTTATCGCCCAAATACAATCAGGCTAAATTCCTTATTGGTCAGCACGCCGCTCGCGTTGTAGGTGCGCACCGTGACCTGGCTCGGGGCCGCCCCGGAAGTAACCACGCAAAAGCCCGGCAAAAGGTCGTTGCGGATCTGACATACCATGGCTGGATTGGTGGCAACGGAAAAAAGCCCTGGCGGAAAACTCACCACCCGCACACCAGTTGAGGTGACGCTGGTAGAGGTGACATTGTAGGCGTCGAAATTGAGGTTGGGGGTGCCTGTGATTGGAAAATTAACCCAAGCCTTGGCGAATGATTTGGAGTCCGGCGTATTTCCTCCGGGTAGGGTAATGGAATTTCCCTGGCTGATGGAAAGCGAATTGCCACTCAGGCTGAGGGTCTGCAACTCGTTGGTAGGATCGGCGTCATCATCATCCACATTCTCGGCGCTTTGGGCGTGTACTGCGTATGGCACACTGAGCAATTGACTGGTGCCGAGATCCTGAAAGTTACTGGCCCCGGCGGGATCAAGTTCCACCTGTAGGTAGTGCGAGTTAGCCCCCCAATTCACCGAAGCGAGGCTGCCTCCGCTCACGCCGCTGCCGATGCGCAAGCTCACCAGGCCAAATTCATTGGTTTGGGTGCTGTGGGTCTCCTGATACACCGCATTACCAGTTTCCGATCCTTCCCGGATAGAAAACCGGAAGGATACACTCTGGTTGTTGATAATCTGCCCTTGTGGTGTGCGAACGACTGACTGGTAGTTGAACAGGTCGGGTTGGGCTTGCAGAGTGAACAAGAAAGCCCATGAACATACGAATAAACAAATGTAGGTCTTCATTTCTGGATGGTTTGGGATATAGAAAACAGATTTCAGGGATTCATTTTCAAAAACTGCTGTGTAAAAATTGCGCCGGTGCCGAGCTGAGTGACGAGCAAGGTGTAAGTGCCCTCCGGCAGGTCTGGCAGGGGAACTTCTGCCAGTCCAGCGACGAGGAGGTTGCCGCCCGTGACGCGCCTTCCCTGCATCTCGAATATTGTCCATTCATACAATCCGGGAGAGGCATGGGATAGGGTCAAAAGAGTGCTTACCGGGTTGGGGAAACATCGCATGCCTGCGATCAGTGGCTTTTTCACACTCGTGGAGAAATCGCCTGGCTGATGAAAGCCCTGGGTTAGCACCACCGAGCTGGTTAAGGTTTGGCTGGCCAATTCGCCCAGGCTGTAGGAGACTTGCACAGTCGTTCCGGACGGCGATTCGCCTGCGGCGGCAAGAAGTTGCTGCGCCTGAACCAAGCCGGTCAGGCCGAGCAGTAGCGGGAGAAGGAGGAATTTTTTCATACAGGAAAGGATAGGAGAAAGAATATCACATGATGCCAGATTTTTACTCTATTTGGAGTATCAATCGTGTTATTCAAATCTCCCGAATTCCTGATTTCCATGCTTCGGGGAATATGCCCCAATGCAAAACTGGGGGAATACCCTGAACTTGCTCAGGGGTCGAGCAGGCCCTGGGTAAATGCCGCCTTCACAATTCCCGCGGTGTTGCGCACCCCGAGCTTTTGCAGCAGGTTGAGCCGATGCGACTCCACGGTTTTGGGGGAGAGAAACAGCCGGTCGGCAATTTCCTGGGTAGTTAGTTCATCCACAATGAGTTGGAGCACCTCCTTTTCGCGGCGGGTAAGTTTGGGTCGAAAATGGTTGCTTGGCATGGGGTCGCCGATGGAATCGCGAAGCAGCGCCTCCCTGATTTCGGGCTGGAGATACTTTTCGCCCCGGTAAACGGTTTCAATGGCCTCCTGCAACTCATTCAGGCTGGTATTTTTGAGCAAATACCCGGAGGCCCGGTTTTTCATCATATTCTTGACCAACACCGTCTGGTTGTAGGTCGTGAGCGCGAGCACCTTCAGGCCGGGATACTCACGGGTGAGTTCGCGGCAGAGCTGTATGCCGTCGCCGTCGGGCAGGTTGATGTCGAGCAGCAGCACATCGGGCTGGAACACTGCCAGGCCTTTGCGAGTTTCTTCCGCCGATACAAAGGCATCCACAAAGCGAAAATGCGGCACATTGGCCAAGAGGTCTTTGATCCCGTTGATAATCAGCAAATGGTCGTCGGTGATGGCTATGTCGATCATGTGGATGGCGTGGAAGCTGTTATGGGAATTTCAATATAAAAAGAACTACCCCTGCCAGGCATCGACTCAATGGAGAGCTGCCCTTGCAAGTAATGCACCCGCGAGCGGAGATTGGAAAGTCCCAGTCCTTCAGCCTCATCCAACATTCGGGGATCAAAGCCAGCGCCATTGTCTTCGGCGGTGAGAATGACCGATTCCTGGTGCTGATTGAGTTGAAGCAACACTTCCGAGGCTTCACTGTGGCGGATCACATTATTGAGCAATTCCTGCGCCGCCCGGTACAAGACCAGCTCGATATGGTCCGGGAGCCGCTCCTGTCCGCCAAAATAGCTGAACTCAAAGTGCCTGTCCGCGCTGTGATTCAGCCCATTGACAAACTCCTTGAGGGCTTCAATCAGCCCGTATTTGATGAGCATTTCGGGCATCATGTTGTGGGCAATCCGGCGAATTTCCCGGCTCGCATCGTCCAGGGCGGTGAGGGCCTCGTTGAATTTACGATGGCTTTGCAGCGCTTCGGAGCTTTGCTGCACAGCATTGAACTGGAGCTTGATGGCAGCGAGCAGGCTGCTGAGGCCATCGTGGAGTTCGCGGGCAATGCGCTTGCGCTCTTTTTCCTCTCCTGTCATCACATTCTTCAGGGCAAACAACTCCTGCGATTGCCGGAGATGGTTCAGGCTCTGCTCATGGTTTTTTCTCCTTTCATTCAAAATCCAAAGCAACAAAGCCAGAAAAGTTCCCAGCACCAACAAACCGGCCAACCCCACTTGAATCAACATCTGCTGCCGCTGCACCTTCGCGCGGGTTATTGCGATTTCTACCTCGTTTTCGGCGAGTTGCTGATCCTTGACAGCCGCCTCATACCGGGCCGACATCTCCGTAGTAATCCGCAGCACTTCCCGGTTCAGCACCGAGTCGCGCAGTTGGGCATAGGCTTCGAGATGTTGGTATGCCCGGTCCAGGTTTCCTTCTTTGCGAAAAAATATCGCCAGCCTTTTGTGCCCGGTAGTCTGCGTTTCAAATGCCTGTATGTCTTCGGCGATCTTCAGCGCCTCTTCGATCAGGGCAATTCCCCGGGCAGGTTTCCCTGTAGCATACCACACCGAGCCAGTGGCGATCATCGTTTCGGACAGTTCCATTTTCTGGCCCAGTTCTCGGCGAAGGGCCAGCGCCTGATCAAGGTAGTAGGCCGCACTGTCGGGCTTGCCGAGCTGTTCCTGCAAGGTCCCCAGACGGTGCAGGTTATAGGCCATGCCCCAGCGGTCCTCATGGGCCTGGTCGATCGCCAACGCTTGACGGAAAAAGGCATTTGCCAAGTCCATTTGCCCCAACTCGAAATACACCCCTCCAGTATTGCTGAGCACATTGGCCAGTTCCATTAGGTTGTCCGAATCCTGGAGGATCGACCTTGCGCGCTCGTAATGGGCGAGCGCGTCTTCATATTTCCCCATTTTCCGACTCAGCGATCCGAGGCTGTTGAGGGTGTTGCCGATGGAGCGAGTCAGGCCCAGGGCCTCATTAACGGCGAGCTCCCGATAGAGATAGTCCGTGGCTTTCTCATAGTCTCCCATCAGGCCATATACGACCCCCAGGTTGAACAGCGGCCCGGTAGAAGCGACATCCAGGTCCTGCGATTCGTAGTAGCGAAGGGCACGCTTCAGCGCCGCCACCGAAGCCGGATAATTACCCAAAAACCGGTGAATCAGCCCCTCGTAGTGGTCGCAGCGCGCCAGTGCGAGGGAATCGTCCAGCGTCTTGGCGAGGTGCCGCGCCTCGACATTGTAGCCCTGCGCCCGATGGGAGTCGTTGCTAATCAGGTGCCAGGTGAGGCGCTGAAGCCAATAGACTCGGGCGCTGTCGCTGGTTGCGACCCGCAGTTCACCCTGAAGGCTGTCGATCAAGTGCGGTTTTTGAGCCGATACCGAAGCCATGGCTCCCCACATAAGGAGCAAAAAAGCTAGTGCATGCCAGCCATCGCGCCGCGTGGAATAGGGGAGGAGAG
>CAZIVQ010000395.1:0-4942 GCA_964542415.1 uncultured Bacteroidia bacterium
GGCAGCCCAAAGAGGCGGTAGTAGAGGTCTTCGCGAAAATTACCGGCTTTAACCTCTTCCTTCAGGTTGCGGTTGGTAGCCACAATAATGCGGCAATCGGTCTTCACCGGCTTATTGGAACCGACTCTGACCACCTCTTTCTCTTGCAAAACCCGTAGCAGCTTGGCTTGCATGGTGATGTCCATTTCCCCGATTTCATCGAGAAACAGGGTACCTTCGTGGGCCTCTTCGAATTTGCCGATGCGGCGCATGTTGGCCCCGGTAAAGGCCCCTTTTTCATGGCCAAAGAGTTCGCTCTCGATCAATTCGGAGGGAATAGCCGCCATGTTGACAGGCACGAAAGGCCGGTTTTTTCGCTTGGAGTTAAAATGGATGGCCTTGGCCACCACCTCCTTGCCCGTGCCGGTTTCGCCGGCGATGGTCACGGTGATATTGGTTTTGATGGCCTTTTCGATCAGGGCAAATATTTTTTTGATCTCCTCACTTTGCCCGATGATCGTCCTGCCAAATTCATACTTCTGCTCCACCTCGGCCTGCAAATGGTTGATGCGGGTTTTGAGCGAAGAATTTTTGCGGACATTGTTCGCCACATTGAGCAAGCGGTCCCGGATGTCGGCCCCTCCTTTGGAAATGTAGTCATAGGCCCCGAGCTTGAGCAGTTCGACCGCCGTCTCGATGTTGTCTTGCTCAGAGACCACCACCACCTCGATGTCGGGGTCATAGTCCTTGATGCGCTTGAGTACCTCCGCCCCCTCCATGTCTGGCAAGCCGTAGTCCAGGGTGACCATGTTGGGGCGGCGTTCGAGTTGCCTAAGGCATTCCCCAGCCGTGGCAAAAGCTGCCACCTCATAGTCTGGGTTCAGTTCCAGGTTGTAGGTGACCAGTTCTCGGTACCAATCGTCATCCTCGACGACAAATATGTGGAATTTGCCAGACTCACTCATAAAGGAAAATAGAGATAGGTGATGGGGAGGGAAACAATATAGGCAAAAGGGCGGGAGAACTGAATCAAGAAAAGTGGATGTGACTGAAAACCAGGGGCTAAAATACGCAAATTGCTAAAACCTGCCTGCTAATGGGCTTGGCCCTGAGTAGCGAGGGGTAGCGAGGGAACAGCCTGTTTCTAAGCTCCTTTGAGCTTAGCTTCGAGCCGTTCCAGGTCAACCGCCACTTCGGTGGCTACCTCCCGGAGGCGGGCGCTCGCATCGGCTACTTCAGCGGGCAGAGCGTCGAGCCGTTTGCGGGCTTTGGCGTCCAGCTCGATGGGTTTTAGCAAGTCTACAATCGCTTTCAGGCCCAGGTGACGGCACTGCGGCAGGATGCGGTGGGCGGTTTCCCCCACGGTGTCCCAGTCCTGTGCTGCCAGGGCCGTTTCGAGCGTGGACAGGTTCTGGTTCGTACTTTGGAGAAAAATGCGCAGCATTCGCGCCAGGAAAGCCTCGTCCTGATTGGCCAGGCGAAACGCCGCCTGATAGTCGTAGCCAGCCTGCTGTCTGGAAGGAGAAACAAACGAAGGAGCGGCGGGTAAGTCAACGGCCGCTTCTTCTTTGACCCCGACCGCTGCGGGCGGGAGCACCTGAGAAAGCAGCTCAAACAGCTCCTGCTCCTGAAAGGGCTTGAGCAAATGGCCATCCATGCCCGCGGCTCGCGCCTGTTCCAGTTCGCCTTGCGTCGAAGTGGCTGTAAGGGCAAGGATCGGCAGCTTCAACTCCATCTGCTGCCGGATTTCCTGGGTGGCAGCGATGCCATCTAGCTCCGGCATCTGCAGGTCCATCAGCACAAAGTCGAAGGGTTCTTCCGCCAAAGCGGCCAAGACCTCCTTGCCGTTGGTCACATCTTTTATCGTCACCCCCCACTTGTCCATGATGGTGCGGATCAGCAGGCGGTTATAAGGCTCATCGTCGGCCACCAGGGCTTTGAGGCCACGCAGGCTGGCCAGCTGCTGCTTGGGTACGCTGGGCTTTTCGTTCAGGTCAGCAGCGGTGCCGATGCGATAGGGGAGGGTGAGGACGGCGGTGGTGCCTTGGCCCGGTTGGCTGTCGAGGCGCACGCTGCCCCCGTGCATGTTGGCTAGCTTGCGGGTGATGGAGAGGCCCAGGCCCGTACCGCCAAAGCGGCGGGTGATGCTGCTGTCGGCCTGCACAAAATCCTGAAACAATTTATCCAGCTTCTCGGCCTCAATGCCGATGCCAGTATCTTTGACCTTGAAGCAGACCACTACCCGGGGGCCATCCTGCCGCAAGCATTCTGCTATGACACTCACTTTCCCCGCGTCGGTAAACTTGATGGCGTTTCCCACCAGGTTAAAAAGCATCTGCCGTAGGCGTAGCGGATCTCCGATGACCACTTCCGGCAGGCTTTCATCGACTTCGCGGTACAGGCCGATGTTTTTTTCCCGGGCGCTCCGGCTAAAAGTGAGGAAAGTCTCATGGACCAGCTCTTCCAGGCGGAAGCCCTGCTCGTCGAGGTCAAATTGGCCGGCTTCGAGCTTAGAGTAGTCCAGAATGTCGTTGATGAGGGCGAGCAGGTACTGGGCCGAGCGGCGAATGGGGTCGAGCAGGCCCCGCTGTGGGGGAGAAAGGGCCGTGCCGCTGAGCTGCTCGGCGAAACCGATGACCGCGTTCATGGGGGTGCGGATCTCATGGCTCATGTTAGCCAAAAACTCTTCTTTGGCCTTGGCCAGCTTTTCAGCCCGTTGCTTTTCTTGCCGCAACCGCTGCTGTAGGCGCTGGTTGCGGCCCATGTCATTGAAGATGATGCCCATCAGCACCACCGAGAGGATGACCACCAAGGTGCCAAAGATGACCATAAAACGGGTGGTCGCCCGCACCTGCTTTTTGGCTTCATTCGCCCGGATCTGGCTGTCGCTGCGCTGGTAGGTTGCCAGGGTGCGCACCATCGCCCGCAGGCGGGCGGTCAGGTAGTTGCTCTCTTCTGTCAGGGCAATGACCTGCTTTTGGATGGCGTCCTGGACCTGGCCCACACTGTCGATGGATTGGGCTGTGACTACCTCTGGGGCCAGCGCAGCAGGGAGGAGAGGCAAAGAGTCGTTTCCGGGCTCTTCCGAATCAAAAATAGCCTGAAGCAGCACCGAGTTGGGGGCGGCATCGGCTTGGGTCGTGTCGGTAGAAGAGCGTCCCGGCGGCAGGGAATCCATGCGGCGGGAAAGCTCCCGATAAAAGGCATAGACCCGGCCTTGCTGGTCAGTGGTTTTGATGAGTTCGCCCAGGACCTGAAATTTATCCTCTATGATCAATCCCAGCAGGGCGACTTTGGCATCGGTGCGCGGGCCCTGGAAGGTGACTGAATCTTTGAGAAAGCGCATTTGGGCCTCAACTGAATCGACCAGAATCGGGAGGCGCTTCAGGTTATCTTCTTCTTGGGTGATGACAAAAGTATTCACCCGGTTTTCAGCTTGGCTGATGAGGTCTAGTATGGAGCGTAGCTCTACCAATACCTGTTGCGGCTCCGCTGCACGTTGCAGCGAAGCCGACATACGGGTCACATTTCGATAAGCTTGGATGCTGATGGTCGCCACCCCTAGCAACGCGAGGAAAAATCCTCCCCCGATCACCCAACGCAAGGAGGGCTGATGGGCTTTGAGCCAGGAGAGGGAGATGTCGAATTTAGGGAGGCGCAATAGAAGAAAGGCTGGTTCAGGAGTTCACCAGGGCCTTTTTCCCGTCTACCTTCCAGCGGGCTTGTCCGCTTTCCCAGAGGCTGTTGAGCTTGTTGCGGTCGGCCAGGGTGTCCATGCACTGCCAGAAGCCTTCGTGGCGGTAGGTGTAGAGTTCGCCGTCGTGGGCGAGCTTTTCTAGCGGCGCGTGTTCAAACATCACCGCGTTACCTTCAGGCCCTGAAGCAATATAGTCAAATACCTTGGGCTCACAAACGAAGAAGCCGCCATTGATCCAGCTGCCGCCGCCTTTGGGTTTTTCAATGAAAGAGTTGACCTTCATGTCTGGGTCGGTGTCCAAAGAGCCAAAACGACCGGCCGGTCGCACCGAGGTCATGGTCACGGATTTGCCGTGCTGGCGGTGAAACTTGAGCAGCTCGGCCACGTCAATGTCGGCCACGCCATCGCCATAGGTCAGCATAAAGGGCTCGTCACCGACGTGAGCCTGGGCCCGCTTTACCCGGCCGCCAGTCATGGTATGCAGCCCCGTGTCGAGCAGGGTCACTTTCCACGGCTCGGAATAGTTGTCGTGGATCTGCATATCGTGAGTCGCCAGGTCAATGGTGAAATCACTTTGGTGGAGGAAATAGTTGTAGAAATATTCTTTGATGTAGTAGCCTTTGTAGCCAAGTAGCACCACAAATTCGTTGAAGCCGTAGTGCGCATAGGTGTTCATGATGTGCCAGAGGATCGGCTTGCCTCCGATTTCTACCATGGGCTTGGGGCGAACGTCGGTTTCTTCGGCGAGGCGGGTACCAAAGCCACCCGCTAGAATGAGTAACTTTCGGTTCTATAAGATATGGGTGGGGCGTAAACACGCTTGTTGGCCCAAATGCACTGAAGATCGATGTTTGCAAGGGCGAACCCATCTTTTTACCCACCTAAATCATACGGAACCGTACTTTCATGCTAGTTATATAAAATTTGGTCAGATAGGACAGAGGACAGAAAAGGAAAACGCAGAATTGCTTTCGGCCCGAATTCGTATAATTGACGGCTGAAGATTATTTCCTAGATGAACGAAGATAGCGGGTAGCCCGGCGATTGCCAAGCCCCGACCGACCAATCCTCCAAAGCGCTTGATTAGTGGTCAGAAACCGAGCCTGAGCCGGTAGAGGAGGGGGAATTAGGGGAATTGGGGGGTTGGGGAATAGGGGGTAAAGGGAAAAGGCAAAACTCCGCGAATCTCTGCGCCCCCTACCCCGGTACAGCGCATTAGCGGTAACCAAAAAAAATGGCCAGATTTGTGTGAACCCACAAAACCTG
>CAZIVQ010000396.1:0-4941 GCA_964542415.1 uncultured Bacteroidia bacterium
CCGCCGAGCCACAATCATTGGCCTGAAGTTTCACCATTGATCCTGATAGGAATACCCCCAGCCAGGCCAGAGAAAAGAAAGAAAGTCGAAGCTGCTGCATAGGTGTTTTGGGTTAGGGTAGAGACATAGGTGCTGGGAAAATGGACCCTGGTAAACCTAAAGGGGTTGCAGGAGGGCATTTTCGAGGAAGCACGGACTATGGATGGAGGAACCCTTATTTCACCTTTGACAACGATTTTTCTGGCGAAAAGCGTATAAACCTTTCGTTCTGGGGGGTAAATATTTCTTTCCGGGGTTATTTCCGCTTGATGCGGTCGGGGTTGTCGGCCAGGAAGCCCGCCCAGCCTTTGTAGGGCTTGCCTGCTTTGCCGGGGTCACGCTGGAAGAAATGGCAGACGGCCACCGCGAGGCCGTCGGTGGCGTCGAGGTAGTGCAGGTCCAGCTCGCGGCTGAGGAGCTTGCCGAGCATGGCAGCTACCTGCTCCTTGCTAGCGGCACCATTGCCTGTCACCGCGACTTTGACTTTGCGGGGGGCATATTCGTAGATAGGCAGGTCAAATTGGAGGCCGGCCGCCATGGCCACGCCCTGGGCCCGGCCAAGCTTGAGCATGGATTGCACATTTTTGCCGTAAAAAGGCGCTTCCAGGGCCACCTCCGTGGGCTGGTACTCCTCAATCAGGCTGCTCACCCGCCGGAAAATCCGCTTCAGCCGCGCCGGGTGGTCGTCGCCGGCCTTGTCCAGCGTGATGGCCCCACAAGCCAGCAATTCCATCTTTTTCCCCTCACATCGGATCAGGCCGTAGCCCGTCACCTGCGTGCCTGGGTCGATGCCCATGATGATGCGTGCTTTCATGCCCCCAAGATACACAATTGCTCTGGCCTTGGGAGAAACTATCCCCAATCCAGTAAGACCAGGCCCGAAAACCAATTGGGGCCTTGAGAGATTAGCCCTATCTTCCCCCCATTCTGCCTATCCCTCACCCATGATCGCTCGTGCCCTGCATTTCTACCGTCAACTCAGCAGCCAACCTTGGTGGCGGGTTTCCTCCCGCTGGTTGGGCCGGGGGGTGCAGCTTGGGGTTACCCTGGCCGTTTTGACCTATGTCTGGACCCGGCTAAGGGCGGAAGACCCGGCGGTATGGGGGCAACTGCTGGCGCTGGATCTCTGGGGCTACGTCTGCTTGCTCGCCGCCCTGCTGCTGATGCCGCTCAACCTGGGCTTCGAAGCCCGCAAATGGTGGGTGCTGCTGCGGCCGCTCTACCCGGAACTGAAGCCGGGGGCCGTATGGCAGGGTGTATTCGCAGGCCTGGCTACGGGCATCTTTACCCCCAACCGGGTAGGAGAATATGCGGGGCGTATACTCTACCTGCCCCCCGGCCGGCGCACCGCCGCCCTGGTCTACCTCTTCATGGACCGTATCGGGCAGATGGTGGTCACCCTCTGGATGGGAACCCTCGCCATGGAAGGCCTTTGGGCAACCCGGGCCGCCTGGGAACACTCCCTGTGGCTGGAGGTCGCGGGGGGGGCACGGTTGCTGTTGTGGGCCAGCAGCCTGCTGGCGCCGGGGTTGCTGCTACAGCACCGCCGGGTGGCCGCTTGGCTGCATCGCCACTTCGACCTGGCAGGCAAAACCCATCATCTGGCCCTGGGGGTAGCGGCCCTCGGACGCCTGGAAAGGCGCGTGCTTTGGCAGGTGCTGGGCCTGGGTATCGCCCGCTACCTCACCTTTGCCCTCCAGTACCTCTTTCTACTCTATGCGTGTGGCTACAGCGGAGGCTGGCCCCTGGCCCTAGCCATGATCGGAGGCGTATTTTTGGTTAAATCCCTGATTCCCTCCCTGGCCCTGTCTGAGCTGGGCGTACGCGAATCGGTGGCCTTGGCCATCATGGGCCTCTACGGGCTGGCAGCCTTCACCGCATTTGCCAGTACTTTTCTGCTTTATCTCTGCAACCTCATCCTCCCGGCATTGATCGGCTTGCTGTTTATGCACCGGCTGCGAATGGGGCAGGAAGATCACGAAAGCCCTGCCAGGAGGTAACTCCCTTACCCCAATCCTCACACACATGCAATCCCCTTTCCTCAGCATAGTCGAATGGATAGCCCTGGGCATGTTGGGCTGTCTATTGGGATATTTGTGGCTGGTGGGGCGGGCAGCCTGGTATTTTGCCCGCATCCCTTGCCGGGGCCAGCGGGTGCCATTCTCTCCACCAGCGGTTTCGGTAGTCATTGCCGCCCGCAACGAAGCCGACAACCTGGCCCGCTGCCTGGAATCGGTGATGCAGCAGCAATACCCCCGCGAAGCATTTGAGGTGATTTTGGTAGATGACACCTCGGAAGACGCCACCGCCGGGATCGGGCAGGTGATCGCCCAGCGGCACCCCAACCTTCGGGTATTGCGACAAACCAGCGCCGCCGGTAAAAAAGGGGCCTTGGCCATGGGCATTGCGGCGGCCCGGGGCGAATGGATTTTGCAGACCGATGCCGATTGCGAAGTAGGCCCCTATTGGCTGGCGACCATGGTCGGGGCCTTGGGGCCCGATACGGTTTTGGTGTCCGGGCCAGTCAGCCTCAGCAGCCAGCCGCAGGCCCTGGAGCGCTTGCAGGAAGTAGAAAGCATGGGGCTGGTGGCTTTGGGAGCGGGTTCGATGGCGGCTGGCCACCCTAACATGGTCAACGGAGCCAACCTGGCCTTTCGCAAGGCCGCTTTCGAGGCCGTAGGCGGCTATGCGGGCATCGATCAGGTAGCTTCTGGTGATGACGAACTGCTCTTGCAAAAGCTGCGGCAGGCCCAGGCCGGGGAGATGCGTTTTGTCCGTTGCCGGGAGGCCGTGGTGCAAACCGCCACTCAACCCGATTGGGGCAGCCTCAAAGCCCAACGCCTGCGATGGGTAAGTAAGGTTCGCGCCTATCCCGACCGCCGGGTCAACCTGGTGCAATTGGTCAGCTACCTGGGCTTTTGGGCCTTTCCCCTGCTGTGGGGCCTGAGTTGGGGCGACCCGGTATGGTTGCCCGTCTTGATGGTTGCCTTGGGGATGAAATTGGGGATAGATGCCTGGTTAATGTATCAAGCAGGCAGATTTTTTCATAAATTGCAACTGTGGCCATGGGTTTTATTGCTAGAAATTGTCTATATCCCCTATGTGCTTTGGATCGGGCTGGCAGGCAACCTCGTCCGGCAGTACGAATGGAAAGGAAGGAAGGTAGCATGAAAAAAGAACCGTCCCTGACCGAGTTGCAGTTTCAACTGCTGGATTCGATTTATTTTCCAGAACCCCTCGACCGCATCGTGGAAGAAGCGGGGGAACCCCTTCCTATTGTGATTGCCGAACTTAAAACCCTCATCGACCGGGGCTGGGTACAGGTGATGCACTTCGATGAACTCAAGCAGGATTTTGTCCGCGCCAACTTTTATGATGCCGACCACATGGAAGACTATCATTTTTTAGTTACCAAAGACGGCCTGCTCCGCCACAACGGGCACTGAATGCCTTTCTTCATTCTTTGATTTTGCTACTTATGACCAAATCAGCCCATTCAGATATGGCGAATGTATACAATACCAACGACCCTCAGAAGTTGCTGGCATTGAAGCGGTTGGAGGCAGATGCGATGCTGGATGTCATGCGTTCCATCAATCACGACGAGCTGAATATCGCCGCGTTGTGCGTGGTGGCCCGCAACGTGCTGATCGCTCAGCTCGGGGTGCGCCGGATGATTTTCCTCTATCAGGTGCGCGACCGGTGGGAAGAAGGCATGCGGCATGGGTTCGAAGCCTTGGGACAAGAAGCCCTGACCGAGTTGGGCAACCTGCGCAAAACCTCCCCGATCGGGGAAGCTTCTCCGGCCCTGGAAACAGCCGGGGTGGAGTACGTGGTGCCTATTATCAACCGCGGCCAGCCCAAAGCGTATTTCCTCATCTCAGAGTTTGCCGATACCGAGGTAGAAGCCCAGAATGACCTCATCTTCATCGAAACCCTCGGCAGTCTGCTTTCCATTGCCATTCGCAACAAGGAGCTGTTTCAGGAAAAAGTGGAACAAGAATTTTTGCGCAAAGAGCTGGAAGTCGCGGAGACCATTCAAAAGCAGTTGCTGATTTCTGATTTCGATCGCTTTCGGGAATTCGATGTCCATGCCCTCAACCTCGCCCATCATGGCGTGGGGGGAGATTTCTACGACATTATCAAGAAAGAAAAAGGAACCACCTTCTTGTGCATTGCCGATGTTTCGGGCAAAGGCATCGGTGCTGCCTTGCTCATGTCCAATCTCCAGGCCAACCTCCGCGCCCTTTGTGCCCAGTATTCAGACCTGATCGACATCGTCTGCGAGCTGAACCGGATTCTTTACAACATCACCACCGGCGAAAAATTCGTCACCCTTTTCATGGCCAAGGTCGATACCCAACAGAAGACCATTACCTACGTCAATGCCGGCCACAACTATCCCGTCTTTATCCAGGGGAAGGAAGTCCAGCGCTTGGAAAGTGGCTGTGTCTTGCTGGGGATCATGTCTGAGCTTACCGTGGTGCAAGACGAGCTGGCCTACCATGAAGGAGACCTGCTCCTGATGTTTACCGATGGGGTAGTGGAGCAACACAACGCCCAGGACGAAATGTATGGCAGCGATCGACTGACCGAGCTGTTGCCAGGCCTGAAAGACCAGAGCGCCGCGGAGATTGTGGGGGCGATAAAGCATTCGGTCAAAGAATTTGCCGGTGGGCAGGCCCCCAACGACGACATTACCTTGCTGGGTGTTAAATTTTTGTAGCTTTCGAATTATTTCCCGAGTTGGCTTATCTTTATTTGAGGCCAGTTTGGGCACCAGAAAGCCGCCGCCTTAGCCGCTTTCTCCCTTGCTTTTTTTCCTTATCTTATTTTCCACACCGCAACTACATGAGACCATTTAGCGACACGTTACTGACCTCTTTGGAAGGCCCCGCTGCT
>CAZIVQ010000397.1:0-4934 GCA_964542415.1 uncultured Bacteroidia bacterium
CAATGGCGGCGAGCACTTCGGGGGCACTGTGCCCGACGTTGTTGACGCAGATGCCGGCAATGAGGTCAAGCCAACGCGCTCCCTCGGGGCCGTAGAGGTACACCCCCTCGGCCCGCACCACCGGCAAGGCGAGGGAACCATCGGTAGTTTGGCCTACGTGGCGGAGAAAAAGGTCTTTTTCCATGAATCAGGTGGTTTCGCCTGGCAAGCCTACCCAAAATCCAGCCGGACGAAGCGCATAACTGCGCGTTGCTTTGGATGTTTCCTGGCTTTCTTCGAAATTACTCTGTTAACTGCTAAATCGCCCCGGCGACTCGCGGTCCTTTTGCTTTTCCCGCCTCAAGCTTACCCCATTTTCCCAAATCCGACTTCTGCTATGCCCGCTACGCCTTCCGCCAAGGTCTTGATCGTAGACGATGAGCCCAACATTGCCCTGGCCATCGAATTTCTCATGCAACAACAAGGCTACCAAACCCAAAAGGCCCATGACGGCCGTCAAGCCCTGGCAGCCCTGGCGCATTTTCAACCCGACCTGATCATCCTCGACGTGATGATGCCCCACATGGACGGCCTGGAATTGGCGCATGAGGTACGCAAACAGGCGGCCCTCAGCGATACGCAGATCATTTTCCTCACCGCCAAAGGCACCCAACGCGACAAAATGGATGGCTACAGCGCCGGGGGTGACCTCTACCTAACCAAGCCCTTCGACAACCAAGAGCTGGTGCGGAAGGTGGAGGAACTGCTGGAATGAGGGCGGTCTGATTTTTTTACCGCAGATCATGGATCCCCCGGCACCCTGGGGGAGATCACGGAGTTTCTTTGCCAACCGGACATAGAAGGGCACGAAAGATACGACCTAGGGTCTAGTCGCTTGTCGCATAATCGCCTATCGCTCAGTCGCTCAGTCGCTCATCGCCTCCCTATTCGACCGGCACCACTTCCAGGCGATTGAGGTAGAGGTAGTCGCGAATGGGGTAAGTCTGGTGGTTATTGAAGCGGCGGTGTACGGCAATCTTTTTGGTCGGGGCAAAGAGAAACAAACAAGGCTGGTCGACGAAGAGGATTTCCTGCACCCGGTCCACGTAGTATTTGCGGCGGAGGGAATCAGGCTCGGTACGGGCCGAGTCGATGTAGCGGTCGGCTTTTTCGTTGAGGTAGCCAAAGAAGTTGCTGCCTTCGGGCCAGCCATCGCCGTGAAAGAGCTGCTTGAAGTCGTAGGGCAAGGCCGGGGCGGTAAGCGAAAGCAGGCAGGCCTGATAGGTGTGGTTGCCCAATTCGGTGCGCAGCTGCTGCATGTCTACATTTTTCGGCTCGCAGGCGATGCCTACGGCTTGCCAGGCCAGGCGCATGCGGGTAACCATGTCTTGGGTGCTTTGCGAGGAGCCCGGATAGAGGAGGGGAAAGCGCAACTCTATTTCCTGGCCGTCGACCATTTTTTCCCGTACCTGATCGCCATCGAGGTCTTCCCAGCCAGCCTCACTCAGCAGGCGTTTGGCCTGCTCTGGATCATAGGGAACCTGCGGCAGGGTGTCGTTATAGTCGGCAATGTGGGGAGAGACCGGAGACGACACCCGCTCGACCATGCCCTCAAAATACGCCTCAATGATCTGGTCCAGGGGAATGGCATAGGCCAGGGCCCGGCGTACGGCAGCTTCGCCAAAGATGGCCGGGGCCCCGGGAGAGACCGGCTGGTTGTTGAGGGCCAGGCAGGCGTAGGAGTCACGGGCCCTTTTGGTCAGGTGGTAGTGTTCGAGAAAGGCCTCATTGGCCTGGAGGCGCTGGTAGAGCTCGGAGGTAAGCAGGTTCGACACGTCGATCTCCTGCTGCTTGAGCTGGAGCTCCAGGGCGGCCATTTCGGACAGCACCTGGTAGATGATCCGGTCGGGCCCCTGGGCGTGCATCGGTCCGGGCAGGCCCTTGCCCCAGTAGGCCGGATTTCGCTCCAGGATCACCCGCACGTCGGGTTCCCAGCTCACCGGCCGGTACGGCCCGGAGCCATTCTGCAGGGCTTCGACCGAGGTGGCAAGGCTGTCGTCATTGAAAAAATCAGCCCAGCTTTGCAATCGGGGGTCCGTGGCGGTCTCAGGAGTCAGGGCAATGAGTTCAGGCAAGCTAAAGCCCTTCAGCAGGCCGTCAGGGTCGTAGGCCTGGGCGTCGAGAATGGGGAAAATCATCCCAAAAAGGGCATTCCCTTGGTAGAATTGGCTCATCCGGACGGTGAAGCGGCGGGGGTCCGCCGGGTCGGGGTCTATGCCGCTAAGGTACTCGAGGTAGCCGCGCATGTCGGCATTGTCGGTCAGGGGGCAGACCATGGCTTTGGCCGTGAAGATCACATCCTCGGCGAGGATCGGCCGGCCATCGGGCCACGCAGCCTGCGGGTGGAGCGTAAAGGTGTAGCGGTTGCCATCGGCGGAAGCTTCCGGCAACGCAGCGGCCAGCTCGGGCACAAGGGAACCGTCGGCCAGGTCTTGGGTGAGCAGGTACTGGTAACAGTAGCTCATGATCTGGCTGCGGTAGGTGCTGCGGCCGTTGGTGGGGTGGAGGTTGGCTGGGTCTTCCAGCAGGTGGACCACCACGGCATTGGGTTTTTCACCCGCATAGCGGACTTCCCCCTCGACTTCTTGGTAGAGGTTTTGCTGCTGGGGGCTGGTGTCCCGGCAACCCAGGGCGGGAGAAAGGACGATAAGTAGGAGAAGGTAGGGAAAAAGACGCTGCTTCATGGTTTTTTTGTAATTTTATCCCGGAAGGTAAGAAAAATTTCTGCATCCAGGACTTTTCGCGAGGGAGGTTCCTCGGTTCATTTTTTTGGAAAAAAAGGTCGCCCCCATGCCCGTCTCCGTCCAGCAATTGACCAAAACCTATGGCGAACAGCGCGCCATTGACAACCTGAGCTTCGAAGTCAAACCTGGTGAAATCCTGGGCTTTCTCGGCCCCAATGGAGCCGGCAAAACCACCACCATGAAGATCATCACCTGCTTCATGCCGCCCAGCAGTGGTACGGTGACCCTGGATGCGTACAACATCTTCGACCATCCCCTCGAAATCCGCCGCCTGGTAGGCTATTTGCCCGAGCACAACCCCCTCTACCTCGATCTCTATGTGCAGGAGTTTCTCTCTTTTGCCGGGCGGCTCCAGGGCTTGAAGGGCAAGGCGCTCAAGCAACGGGTAACAGAAGTGATCGCCATGACCGGGCTGGGGCGCGAGCAGCACAAGAAGCTGGGCATGCTCTCCAAAGGCTTCCGGCAGCGCGCAGGCCTTTCGCAAGCCCTGATCCACGACCCCGAGGTGCTCATTCTCGATGAACCTACTTCGGGCCTCGACCCCAATCAGATCGTGGACATCCGCAGCTTGATCCGCGAGATCGGGCAGACCAAAACGGTGATTTTTTCTTCGCACATTCTCTCCGAAGTAGAGGCCATCGCCGACCGGGTTCTCATCATCAACCGTGGCCGCATCGTGGCCGACGAAGTCACCGCCAACCTGCGTAACCGCCTCACGGATGAGGCCGTGGTCCATATCGAACTGGCCGCTCCCGGCTTCGACCTGACCGCTTTGCAGGGCATGGAGGGAGTGAAGCAGATCGACGCCCTGGATGATACCCATTTTCGCCTCCACACCCAACTCGAGCTCGACGTCAGGCCGCGCATCTTCGAAGAATGCGTACGGCAGCAGGTGGTGCTGCTCGGCATGCAGCAGGAGACCTTTACCCTGGAAGATGCTTTCCGTCGCCTTACGGCTGGAGAAAAGTCGGCGGATCCATCCCCAGCTTCTTCATGACGATCATGATCCCGACCAAGATCAGGACCGCCAGGATCGTTAGGAGAAAGATACCGGCCATCATGAGCACAAAATAAAGGACGTACATCAAAACCGTCCGCCAAATGGCTTTGATCCAGCCATACCCCAACCAATCGCGGTAACCCCAGCTGAAAATCAACCCCATCAGCGGAATCGTGAACAGCATGCTGCCGCTGATGTCACTCATGTTCATGAAAGGTAAGGTCGGCAGGGTAACCAGGGTATTCAGTCCGTAGAGGTAAAGAATGAAGGTGAGATGGTGTCCCAGGTGCCGCCCGGCCTTGCGATTGGCGAGCCAGGAACCGATGGCCAGAAAGGGAATGGTCAGCAGCAGCAGCAGGTTGTAGTGTTTGTTGAGCCAGACCATGCTGGCGGCACCCCCTTTCATCCCGGCTTCACTCATCTCTACGCCCATTTGCCGGTACATCTCTCCATAGCTTTCGGCGGTGAAGCTGTCGAAAGGCCTGAGAAAAATCACCACCAGGGCCGCTATGGAGCCAATGAGCACGAAGTAGTTGGCGGCATTGTACCAGGTCTGACGGCGCCCGGAGATAAACTCATTCACCACCGTACCCGGACGCAGGATCAGGTGCCAGGTGGTATGCAGAAAAATTTCCAGGCTGTGCAGCCAATGGTGCCAGCGATGCTTGATCATCTCTTTGACCGTATCGCCTTCAAGGCGCACTTCCTGGCCGCATTGGCTACAGAAGTGGCCTTCGAATAAATGTCCGCAATTTTTGCAGCTGACGAGGGCTGCCGGTTCTGGGGTAGCATGGGAAGATGCCATAGGGGAAAGGTTAAGCAGTGAAACTTGATTGCCTTCCAAAATTAGCGCTCCTCAGGCAGCAATGCAACGCCCGGCTGCTCCCCCAAAAGGACTTTCCGTATTTCTTCTAACTTCCCGTAGTACCTTCGTTAAGTAAGGCTCAAAGAATAACTTCCCCTTTTTGTTTCACGCAAAGGCGCAAAGTAAAAATTTGATAACCAGGCTTTTATATTTCTTTGCCTAAAATGGAAAAAGGGAGGTCATTTTTCGACTGTCTAAGGAACCGAATTTACCGGACAGCGAGCAGCCTATCCCTTAGCCCAAGTTGAGCAGACTCCTGTATAACCTCCTGAAAATGAGGAGGTAA
>CAZIVQ010000398.1:0-3654 GCA_964542415.1 uncultured Bacteroidia bacterium
GTAAGGTATCTGCAAGCCTTTCACGTGAAAAGCATAACCTTGGTCCAGTGGATCCTCGAGATAGTACGTATTTTTACTCTAACCAGTTTTTCGTGTACTGGACTGACATGGTTAGCCAAACGAAAAGAACTTCGGCTAACCCATGCATAGATCGGTTTGACGTAATTGCCGTAGCGGATAGAGGGATATGCCGCTGATTCAGTCCCGCTAGCAACGATCAAAAATGGCCGACCTGTAAGTTTCGCAAATAATCCAGGCAACAAAGTATGGTACCCTACAAACTGAGCCACATAAATGCGAGTAGTAGGTAGATATCGAAGTAAAAAAAATACCTGACGCAGCAGGTTGAGAAGCATATCGACAGGCTTTTTGTCGATAAAGGCAAACTCCTTCAACGGCATAGCTCCTGCCAAAATATTTATGTCTTTTATAACAAAGGTCGAACGACCTATGTGAAAGTAAAGAAGGTGGCCATTACGTTTCCGCTTCATACGCTTCTGACTCAGAAGAAAAAAATATAGGCAATAAGTACATTGCCTTGAAGCCGAAACTGAGAAATATATTATCAAATACAAAGCATAAATAAAGCATAGTCGGGATAAGCGCTCCGCGCTTACATAAGTAGCTGAGTATGTCGACGCTGTCAGGGCTACTCAGCGCCCCTGCTTTTACCCTGACAGCGCTAACGGCAATCCAACAACGCAGGCAGGGTTACGAAAACCAGGGTGGAAGAGAACCCTACCAGTGTTTCATATAGGTGAGGGTCAAAGGGATGCAGGGCTTTCCTGTAAAAAGTAGGCCATGAGGCTAACTTACTGCTCCCGCGCTAATTTCCGAAAGGGCGCGCACTATGTAATACTCCCCAGATTCGTCCCAAGCAGGCGGGGAATTACAAATTCCGGGCTTAAACAGTACTAAGCGCAGATAAGCACCGGAAAAGGTTTTATTGGAAAGGGAAGCCCTGAAAGGGATGTATAGCCAAGTTGGTCACCAGCTTTTGCCCATCCACTTCCCCTGAGCCCCTGTCTCAACCTTGATATCAGACTCACGAATTTCACCACTTATCGAGACTGAAGGATTTTTTCCGTATTTTTCCGCTCACCTTAAGTCTAGATTAATTAGGTAGATGTAAAGCCTTTATCAAAGGTGTTTTTTTAATTTTTGGGTAAGCAGGGAACCATGAGACCTTCAATCATCAACGGAAACGAAATCAAGTTTCGCCTACGACAAGCGAAGTCAATGTTGCGGGATCTATCCCCCTCGCCTGGCAAGTCTGATATCTGGAACAGGGTCCTCCCTATTTTCGTTGTCTCGACCGGTCGCACAGGAACCCATTTCCTTAGCCATTTTTTTGATACCAATTTTCAACGGGTTATTGGATTTCATGAGCCGGATCCTGATCTCTTTTTCTTAAACGTTCATTACGCCAAGGGCAATATTTCTGCACGCAGGGCTGAGTCGATGTTCAAGGATTATCGGGAGCAGGCTTTTCGAAGACTTACCTCCAAAGGGATAAATGCCTATGTTGAGTCGAACCATAGCGTCTCCTTCCTAATTCCTGTCATTCGCCGGATATTTGATCAATATAAAATTATCCACATCCAACGAGATGGGCGCGAATTTGTGCGTTCGGCTTATTCGAAGACAACCTATGGCAGGTGGGTCGGCACCGTCAATATCTTGGCAGAAAACGACCCTCGGGAGCGATTGAATGCGACCTTTTTCCCCGATGATCCCTATCATGACATTTGGCATCAGTTGAGCAGGTTTCAAAAGCTTGCCTGGTATTGGGCCAATAAAGACCGGCTCATCTGGGAGCAAACCCGCAATGATGAAAATGCTTTAGTCTTGAAGTTTGAAGATTTATTTGTGAAGAAAGATTTGAAGACATGGAACAAAATGATTGATTTCACAGGGCTCCGACCCTCATTAGTTAATGAGGATTTTCTCGCTTATGTGAATTCGTCTAAGTCAAACCAAACTCGAAAGGATACGCTGCCCAAATGGCCTGAGTGGGCGAGTCATCAGCAAAAGCAGTTTGAGGCGATTGCAGGAGAACATATGCAAAACATCGGGTATAACTTGTAGTTCTATGGAAGTTAGGTGTCTTTATAGTGACTTTTAGGAAAAAAGCGACAAATGATATGGAACTTTTTTTCGCCAGTCCTTTGAATTGGCCATTTCCCTTGTTTTTTTCATGCCTAACCTTGGCTTTAGGTGCCTATCCCCCTCATATCAAAGATATTAACTGGCGACCATCCTCAAGCTTAGATTACTTGGTTTGAAAGGTTAATGGGTTAAGCCAAACTACCTTTAGATACCCTAATACTTCTCTTTAAGCTTGTTCCCCTATGTTTGTAAAACAGATTTTCCGCATTGCTGCTGCTGTGCTCCTCTACTCAGTAGCCTCGTTTAACTTGCTCAGTGCTCAACTTACCCTTCAAGATAGCTTAGTCGCCTATTATCCCCTCAATGGGGATGTCTTAGATTATAGCGGCAACAACAATGATGGGTATCCGGTAAATGTTTCTTTTATCAATGACCGGAACGGGAATGCCAGTAGTGCTGTTTTTTTGAACGGCACCTCTGCATTGATAACCCTGGATGCCGGACCGAAATTCAAACCCAATCTGCCCGTGACCATCTCTGCGTGGGTGAACCTTCAAAATTATAACCGGCACATCATTTTCCACAACGACTATACCTTTGGCTTTCACCGAGGAGTTAAATTGAACGTCGTGAACGGAAAGGTATGGATCAACTATGGTGACGGAGGCCCTGCCGGCTCTAGTTGGCGTCGCTCAAAAAATAGCAACACCACCCTTGGGCTCAATCAGTGGTATCATGTGGCTGGGGTGATCAGAGGACCACAGGATATGGATATCTATATTAATGGGGTCGAAGATTGCGGCCCATACAGTGGTTCGGGGGGGCCTGTTGGTTACACGTCTGAAACAGGTGGTGTCATAGGTCGCGGAACCAATGATACCCCTCCCCCCGCCTCCTTCTTCCACGGTGCCATCGACGACCTCCGCTTCTACAACCGCGCCTTGAGCGCGGCCGAGATCGCCGCCATGCAGGATGCGCCCCTCGGCATCCTCAGCGCCGATACCACCATTTGTGCGGGTGAAACCCTTAACCTTCAAGCCGCCGGTGCCCCCAACTACTCCTGGGGCCCTGCCAACCTGGTGTCTTGCACCACTTGCCCCAGCCCTACCGTGGCACCGACCAATACCACTACCTTCACCTTGGATGTCCTCCATTCCCCCAACTGCCCTACTTCCTACACCATGACCGTAGCGGTGGAGCCCTGCATAGATTGTGAGGACGAGCCCGTCAGTGCGCTCGTCTCTCTGCAACAAAATGACTGTGACGGCCAGGTGTCTGGCCTGGACTTCTCCAGTGGCCCGGTCGACTCGGTGCAAGTTTTTACCGGCGATGGCAGCGACTTTCCCCTCCAGCCCGGCACTGCTTTCAGCCACACCTATGCCCCTGGCACCTATTCCCTTACCTATTACGCCTTCCGCCACCTGCCCGATGGCAGCCTCTGTGCCGACACCCTCATCCAGCCGGTCTACGTCGCCCAATCCAGTGGCCCTGTCGACTCGGTGCAAGTTTTTACCGGCGATGGCAGCGACTTTCCCCTCCAGCCCG
>CAZIVQ010000398.1:3754-4926 GCA_964542415.1 uncultured Bacteroidia bacterium
GCACTGCTTTCAGCCATACCTATGCCCCTGGCACCTATTCCCTTACCTACTATGCTTTCCGCCACCTGCCCGATGGCAGCCTCTGTGCCGATACCCTCATCCAGCCGGTCTACGTCGCCCAATCCTTGGCCCTCTCGGTGGTCAACCTGGAAGACATGTCTTGCTTTGGCGACTCGCTCGGAAGCGTAGAAGTGGGGGCCAATGGCGGTTTCCCCAGCTACCAATATGCCCTCGGCCAAGGGCCTTTCGGCAACAGCCGGCTCTTCGAAGACCTCAGCGACGGGACTTACCCGATCTACGTGCGGGACCAGAACGGCTGCGTGGACTCGCTCAGCGTGACGGTGGCGCCTTCGCCCCCTGAAGCCACCATCAGCCAGCAGGGCGATACCCTCATTGCCCACCCTAACGGAGGCACCCTTACCTACCAATGGTTGGACTCCAAATTGGCTCCGATTCCGGGTGAGACCGACTCCACCTACCTGCCGCCCATCGACGATGTCTACTACGTCGTCATCACCGATGGCGACTGCGTCGATACCTCAGAGGCCTTTTTCTTCCGCCCGGTGGGCCTGGACGATTCGCCCCTGGGGGCCTTCGCCCTCTTCCCCAACCCCAGCCAAGGCCAGGTGAGTTTGGTTTGGCCACAGCCGCTGACCGAAAGCCTGCGGCTCGAAGTCTTTGACCTGCTCGGGCGGCAAGTCTACCACAGCCTCCTGCCAGTCGGCACCGCCGAAACCACCTTCGACCTCGGTTCCGCCGCCAAAGGTACTTACCTGCTGCGCCTTTCCGGGCCTTCGGGCAGCTTGGGACGGAAGCTGGTGAAGCAGTAAGCAGCTCCCCTCAACCCAACCCGCCGATAAAGCAATTTACCGGCGGGGTTTTTTTTTGGGGGCGGGCCCCCACGCCTGCGGCCGTTGCGCTAGCAGGGGGTGGTTGGCTTGGGGGGTGGGGCCGCCCGCCGGGGGCGGCTGGTCCTGCTCGTCGCGCAGGCCGTATTTGCGGCGGCGGTTGCGCAGGTAGGCCCCGCAGAAGTGGAAGCCAATGTTGTGTGACAACTGCGGCAGCATGGCCAAGGTCGCGGCGTAGCGCGCCGTATCCTGCTCAAAGTAGCCTTGCTCCCAAGTACTGTGATCGGGCACCCCCGCATCGGCCACTAGCACCGGCTTGCCGGT
>CAZIVQ010000399.1:0-4924 GCA_964542415.1 uncultured Bacteroidia bacterium
GTGGTGAAAAAAGGGGATTGGATTATTTTTGGGGGTTCAATCGTTTTTTTGGGGAAGTCAGCGGTGCAACCCGGGTAGGGGGCGGTGCGTTTGATGGAGGCAGCCTGATGGCTGTCTATTCTCCGCTGCCCATGCCCGAATCCTGGATATTTGCCCCATTCCTGATGCTGTCTGAGCTTGCCACCCCTTTGTCTGAGCTATGGCCGAAGCTGGCGATTTTTCTCACTGCCATGGTCAAGTTCTCCATCGCGGCGCTGGTGGCCATGGCCAACCCGAGGTACAGCTTTTTCGATGTCTTGTGGACCGCCGGAGGCGGGGCGCTGCTGGGCACCTATATTTTTACCTACTTCGGGGCCCAGATCAAAGCCTGGGTCGGCCGGAAATTTCCCCGCCGCCGGCGAATGAGTTTTCGCAACCGCCGCCGGATTTACCGGATCTGGTACCGATACGGCTTGCTGGGGGTAGCGATGCTTTCGCCGCTGATTTCTCCCATGATCAGCATTGGGGTGGCCTATTCTTTCCAAGAAAAACCCCGCCGCATTTTGCTCTACGTCGGGGGATTCATCGTTTTTTGGAGTTTGATTTTTGCTAGCTTTAGAGAATTCATCCTTTCCTTGGTGGCCTGAATACCGCGTGGGAGGGCACCCGGGGCTTCCCCGATGCCGGATGCTGAAACCCTGTAAGCTCATTATGCCCCAGATCAAAAAGAAAAAAGTGCCTTTCGAGGTCGATCGTGGCCTGCGCCGCTACCTCAAGGCCTATGGCCGTGAGATGGAACTCCCCATCATGTATGCCGACCTCCTGCGCTACAGCGAAGGCATTACCCTGTATGACAAATACGGCAACGACACCCTCTGGATCTCGCTGATGTACGCGCAGGATGACCTCAAGCACATCAATATTTCCCTCAAGCAGATCTACGCCATTCTCCGGGCCAACGGCGACCACTCCGTCATGAAGCACCTCTATGTCGACCGCATCGACCTCTGCCTCTACGGTAACACCAACCCCTTCCGCGTCCGCATCGTCAACGAGATCAACGACAACTTCGACTACTTTTACATCAAGCATGCCGATGCTTCCCGCATCTACGGCCTGGAGCTGGAGCACCTGCTTTCTCCCAACCGGATCAGCTACGTGGTCGACAAAAACACCCTGATCGAAGAGCACATCGCCGGCGTCCCCGGCGAAGAATTTATCCAGCATTACCTCAACATGGGGAAGGTGGAGAATGAAATCCGCCTGGCCAAGGAGTTCGTTAAATTCAACGAACGGTGTTTTGTGCGCCTGCTCGGCGACATGCACTCCAGCAACTATGTGGTCGAGATCATGCCGGACTTCGAAGACGTCCATTACCGCATCCGGGCCATAGACTTTGACCAGCAGAGCTACGAGCCCCGCCGAAGCGTGTATATGCCGCAGTATTTTAAGCGAAATACCCCCATCATTGAGATCGGGCTCAAGCATATGACCCCCACCACGGTGCGGCAGTACCAGCGAGAGGAGCGGGCCATGATCGCCAGCCGCATGCGCTATTCCAGCAAGCAAATCAGCGACTTGATGAAAGCCATGGTCCACACCCCGCTTTCGCATGACGTGTACGTCACGCAGCTGCGCGAAGAACTCGCCGAATTTTACGAGCAAGATGCCTTTCTCCGCTGCCAAAGTATGGGAGAAATCGTGAAGCTCTCGCTACAGCGTTTGGATGAGCGGGATTAGGGAGGGGGATTTGGGGAATGGGTGATTTGGGGAGTAGGTGATTTGGTAATTGGGGGAGTGGGAGAATCTCGTTCCCTAAGCATGATGTTTAAACATTGAATACAGCTCCCTACCTGAAAGGTTGAGCCTGGGGCAGGGTCAACCGCCAAAGTTGATGCCGCGACCTTTTTCTTTAAAATGAAAAAGGATCTCAAAACGCTGGTCTTCCAGGCTGGCGTGTACCTCCTGCTCGGCTCCGATCAGCTCGAATTTATCCCCCATGACATTGTTCATGCGGATGTCATAGTGCTCCGAAAAAGGCACGTTGATAAGGTAATTGCCGCGGTCGTCGGTGAGGACGGAGTAAGAAGCCCCGGTAGCATCTACGACAGTCACCCGGATGTTGGCAGCGGAGACGCCGTGCTCCCGCGAAAACTTGTCCCGGGTGACTTTTATGCTGCCCGCGATGGTAATCGCCCGGCTGTAGGGCACCATCAGGGTCACGTGCTGCTTCATCCTCACTTCCAGCTCATTGCCAAAGAGGTTGGTGTATTGCATAGGAGGAAACATCTCCCTCAGGCTCAGCAGGTAGTTGCCTTCAGGGACTTTGGCAAAGTTGATTTCCCCGGCTTGGTTGGACATGATGTCGGGCGCATGAAATTCAACCTTGAGGTTTTCCAGGCCCGGAATGGGATCAGACAGGCGCTCGGCTTTGACCAGGATGTTGCCCACGCCGGTGTCAAGAGAATCCAGCTGCCGGTTGCCGTTGAGGTCTTTGAAGAAAACCAGCTGTAAGTGATAATATTTGAGGCGGGGCTGCTGTCCATAGATGACCCGGCGGGCCGAAATGTTCATGCTGGTCCCGGCCAGGGCATTTTTTTCTTGCCCAAACCAGGTCGTAGGATCGAGGTTCAGGTCAAAAGAGATCCCCCAGCCAGATTCATCCTGATAAGTGAGGCTGCTCTGCAAGGCCGCCTGTAGCTCCTTGGTGCGGGCGTTGAGGACGGCATTGGCGCTGGCTTGCAGCGAAAGTTGCTCGGGGATCAGCTCTCGCTGATAGGTGCTGCCAAGTTTGATCAGGTGGTCGTAGCTCACTTTCTCACCGGTGTCGAAGGCTGCCTGCTGGGCCGAAAGCGTGGGTACTTTTTCGTATTCGAGCGACAAGCCTCCATCGCGGAAGCGGGCCCGCATACTTGCCTGCATGCGCCATAAGCGGCTGTGAGTGACCTCTTCGGGCTGACTCACTTGCCCCACCCGGGTCTGCCCAATAGCCAAGGAAGAGACCAGGCTCACGTCCTTGTTGTTGGGATGCTTCAGCACCGTCCCGGCGCCCAGGCGCCAACTGTTCAGCCCTAGCTCGCGGTATTCTTCTTGCCACACCAAGTCCTTTTGCATCAAACTGCGGTCATAGCCTGCCGAAAGCGAAAGGGGGAGCTGGCCGACGGTGAAGTTGTACCCGAGGTTGACCCGCTGGTTTTGGGTCTTGACCTCACTGACTACTGTGCCATCTTCTGAAGTCTCCTGGTTGGCAGTCGACAGGTGCTCGACCTGGCCTTTGAGAACATTGCGATTGAGAAACTGATAGCTGGCGTCAGCCCGGAGCTTGGCTGTACCGGCGCCGACTCCCTCAAAGTCAGCCGAGGCATAGCTCCCGGTCACTTCTGCCCGCAAGCGGTCATAGCCTAGGGCATAAGTCCCTTCCAGGCCGAGGCCCTTGCGGTCCACCGGGGCCACCCCGCGGCCGTAGCTCTGCTGCCGGGTCATGACCCCCTGTAGGTCCAGGCGCTGGTATTGCCCCAAACGGATGCCCGCTCCCAGCGAAGGCGCGAGTAGCCTGAGGTTGGTTTCGGGGTTTTGCTGGTAGCTCATCCCTCCTTTGAGCAGGAGGTTTTCGGAGAGGACACTGCGAACCCCAGCCGCCATGCCCCAGCCGCCACCCCGAGTGGCGACGACAGTGCCATCGACCCGGGTGCCTTCCTTTAGCTGATGGGAAGCGGAGATGCCTCGGCCACTGACCGTGATCTGCTGCCCGCCGCTCACATCTCCGATTTGGATACGGTTGGTAGGAGTACGGTAGCCCAGCCGGAAGCGGCTGTCGCGGAACAAGGCCTTGGCCAGCAGGCTGTCGCTGCCTGGCTTGAGAAAACTGTGCGAAAAACTATAGCGGTAAGAAAAACTCCGCTCATTGCTGAGCAGCAGGTTGCCGCTCAGGGTGAGGTTGGTGCGGGTGTCTTGGCTGCTGAAGTTGCTCTGGTTGAGGTCAATGATCAGCGCTGCCTCATCTTCACTGACGCCGTGGCGGTAGCGGTCGTCGATGGCTTCAAAAATGACCAGCAATTCTTCGTCGGCGCTGTCGGGGGTGTTGTCACTACGCACCAGGAGGCGCAGCTTGTTGCGGCTACCTGTGGCCATTTCTGGCGAAAAATCAGTCGCCCGAACATGTACCAGCAAAGTGGTATCGGTGGAGGGCCGTAAGGGCAGCTCAAGGGTGTAGCGGCCGTTGAGGCCTTCTTCCATCTGTAGCAAGTCACCGGCCTCAAATTCGAGGGTGAGCGGTTCGAGGGCATTTCCTTCGTTAAACAAAGAAAAAATAACGGGGGTATACTGCGTTTCCCGGCTGGAGGTATAGACCTTGGCAAAGCTCGCCGTCACGCGCCAGCGGCTGTTGCGCTGATAAGCCACGGAGGTAGTCGTAAGCGGGGTGAGGGGCTCATCTTCCTCGGTGCGCAGCTGCGCCGTCACCTCGTAGCGGATGCCTCCCTCGACATCAGCCGGAAAAGAAATGCGGATAGGCAGAAAGCGGCTTTGGCCAGGACCAAGGGTGAGCACCCCCAGGTCATGCTCTTGCAGGATCAGTTTGCAGCGATCAGGGAGATCAAAAACCGGGATAAACCGAAAGGCCTCTTGGGTGGGGTTTTCGATGCGGAAGACATTAAAGAACATCACCCCGGGAGGGAGGGTTTCGCCTTCTTTCACAAAGCCCGTGATCAAGTTTTTGGCCATAGCCTCATCCGCCACCCGCTCGTCATCGCGGTGGTGCTTCAGAATGGGCTCATCGGCAAGGGCCTGCCCCCGGGCCAGTTGCCAGGGGCTCCACGCCCAAAGGATGAGCAGGCCGGTGATGAGCAGACGGTAGGACATGAAGGGTAGCTAGTGCTTGCGGAACTAAATTCTAATCCATTTAAACTTGCTCTTTTTCCGCAGTACTGCGTCAGAAAATCCTCAC
>CAZIVQ010000400.1:0-4923 GCA_964542415.1 uncultured Bacteroidia bacterium
GCTGCGTTTTCGCAACTACTCGGCCCGCGGCGCGGCGGCCGGGGATATCCGCGACGATGGCACCCTCGCGCCCACCGCAGCCGGTGGTTCTTTTCCCTTTACGCCAGCAGAAAGCGAGGCCGCCCTGCGTCATTTCTGGGAAACCCACCAGACCAAGCTCGTGGACGACTACGGCTTCCGCGATGCCTTCAACCTCACCTACCCAGGGGAGTGGTTTGATATTGATTACCTGGGCATCGACCAAGGCCCCATTCTCATCCAGATCGAAAACCACCGCAGCGGACTGATCTGGGAAGTGATGAAAAAGAATCCCTATATCATCGCCGGGCTGGAGAAAGCGGGCTTCAGGGGAGGATGGCTGGAGGGAGAGATGAGACAAGCGATGTGGCGATAAGCGATGTGGGGATAAGCGAGAAGCGACAAGCGACCTGAGACCGAAAGGTCGAACCTCCGTGCCCTCCTACGCCCTGCTTTTCCATCTCCTCTGCGCCCTTTGCGAAACCTCTGCGCTCTCTGCGTTAAAAAAACTCCGTGTCCAATCTTAGACCCACATGAATCGACTTCACGCTTTATTTCT
Organism: uncultured Bacteroidia bacterium; assembly: GCA_964542415.1. GTDB lineage: Bacteria > Bacteroidota > Bacteroidia > J057 > J057 > CAZIVQ01. The sequence goes on from CAZIVQ010000400.1 coordinate 578, forward strand.
CTTCTTTTGGATGGCCTTGCTAGCCCCGGGGCTCATGGCCCAGGCAGCCCCTTGGGCCACGCCTGCGGCGCATCAACTGGCTGACTCACTTCTGGGCGTCATGACCCTGGAAGAAAAAGTGGGCCAGATGGTGCTCTTCACTAGCGACTGGGACCAAACCGGCCCCACTTTGCGCGAAGGCTACCGCGAAGACGTGCAGGCCGGGCGGGTGGGGGCCATTTTCAACGCCCACACCGCCGCTTACAACCGCGAATTGCAGCGGGTGGCGGTAGAAGAAACCCGGCTGGGCATCCCCCTGCTGTTTGGCTACGATGTGATCCACGGCTACAAGACCATCTTCCCCATTCCGCTGGGCTGGGCGGCGAGCTGGGACTTGGACGCCATCGAAAACGCGACGCGTATCTCGGCGGCAGAGGCCGCAGCCTCGGGCCTGCACTGGACCTTCGCGCCCATGGTCGACGTGGCCCGCGACCCCCGCTGGGGGCGCATCGCGGAGGGGGCGGGCGAAGATACCTACTTGGGCAGCCTGATGGCTGCCGCCCAGGTGCGGGGCTTTCAGGGCGAAGACCTCGGCAGCCCGGCGACTATTCTGGCCTGTGCCAAGCACTTCGCCGCCTACGGCGCCGCCCAAGCCGGCCGTGACTACCACACGGTCGACATGTCGGACCGGCGGCTGCGCGAAGTCTACCTGCCGCCTTTTAAGGCGGCGGTCGATGCGGGCGTAGCTACTTTCATGACCGCCTTCAACGAACTTGGCGGCGTGCCTGCCTCCGGTAACCGCTACTTGCTCGAAGAGATTCTCCGGCAGGAATGGGGCTTTCGCGGCTTTGTGGTTACCGACTACACCTCCATCAATGAGATGGTGCCCCACGGCATCGTCCCCAATGACAAAGAAGCCGCTTTGCTCGCCGCCCAGGCGGGCGTAGACATGGACATGCAGGGCGCCACCTACTACGACTACCTGGCTGGTATGGTCGAAGCAGGCAGAATCCCGGAAGCTGAAATCGACGCCTCGGTGCGGCGCATCCTGGTTATGAAACACGCTATGGGGCTGTTTGACGACCCCTATCGCTACAGCGACGAGGCCCGCGAAAAGGCCATCCTCATGGCTCCAGAGCACCTCGAAGCGGCCCGTGACCTGGCGCGTAAGTCGGTGGTGCTGCTCAAAAACCAGGCGCAAACCCTGCCCTTGACGCCGCGCACGCGCGTAGCCCTGATCGGCCCCTTGGCTGACAGCAAGCGCGACATGCTAGGCTCCTGGTCGGCTGCGGGCGAGGCCGAGGATTGCGTGACCCTGCGCGAGGGCTTGCAGGCCCGGATGGGCCGACGCCTGACCTACGCCCAGGGCTGCGAAATCGAGCGGGGAGACAAAAGCGGTTTTTCTGAAGCCTTGGCCGTGGCACGTGAGGCCGAGGTGATCGTAGCGGTAGTGGGTGAAAGCTTTGCCATGAGTGGCGAAGCGGCCAGCCGGGTCCGGCTCGACCTCCCCGGGCAGCAGCATGCCTTGCTCGATAGCCTGAAAGCTACCGGCAAACCCCTGGTGGTGGTGCTCATGAATGGCCGACCCTTGGCCATCCCCGAAGTGGTGGAGCAAGCGGATGCCTTGCTTGAAGGCTGGTTCCTCGGTACGCAGGCCGGCCATGCCCTGGCTGATGTGCTGCTGGGAGATTACAACCCTGCGGGAAGGCTCACCGTGAGCTTTCCCCGGCATGTGGGGCAGGTGCCCATTTTCTACGCTACCAAAAACACCGGCCGTCCCAAGTCCGAGGGCAAGTACACCAGCAAGTACCTCGATATGCCCAACACGCCCCTCTTTCCCTTCGGCTATGGCCTCAGCTATACCCAGTTTACCTATGGCGAACCCACTGTGAATACGGAGCGCTTTAGCAAGGCGGGGGCCGTGACCCTGACCGTGCCGGTCAAAAATACCGGCGACCGGGTCGGGGAAGAGGTGGTACAGCTCTATGTCCGGGACGAATTCGGCAGCGTGACCCGCCCGCTGATGGAGCTGCGGGGCTTCGAAAAGATTTCTTTGCAACCAGGCGAAACCCGGGAGGTAACCTTTACCCTCTCGGCAGCGGACCTCGCTTTTTATACCCGTGATATGATTTTTACGGCTGAACCGGGCAGCTTTTTGCTCATGGTGGGGCCGCACGCTGAAAGTACCCGCTCGGTGCGGGTCCATTTGACTGAATGAACCATCAAACTATACTACTTATGTTACGATCAACCTTTTTCAAATCAGGGCACCTTTTGCGGTGCGGCTGGCTGCTTTGGGGCTTGCTGCTGGCCAGCAGTGGCCTTTGGGCCCAGCAAACCATCACTGGTTCCGTGACCACCACCGAGGGTGACCCCTTACCTGGGGCCACCGTCTTGGTCAAAGGGACCAATGTCGGCGCTTTCACCAGCAACGATGGTGCCTACCGGATAACCGCTCCGTCGGGCAGCGATACCCTGGTGTTTTCCTATGTCGGATACGACCGCCAGCTGATCGGTATCGCCGGGCGCGAGACCATCAATGTGGCCATGGTGAGCCGGGAAAGTAGCCTGGATGAGGTTTTGGTCATCGGCTACGGGACCCAGCGTAAAAGCGACCTCACCGGCTCTATCTCTTCGGTCAAGGGCGAAGACATTACCCGCATCGCTACAGGCAACGTGAGCCAGGCCTTGCAAGGCAAAATCGCCGGGGTGCAGGTGACGCCTAGCTCTGGCGCACCAGGCGCAGGGGCGGTCATCCGTATCCGGGGGACGGGTACCCTCAACGATGCCTCGCCGCTGTTTGTGGTCGATGGGATGTTGCTGGACAACATCGACTTTCTTAGCCCCAACGACATCGCCTCGGTAGAAGTCCTCAAGGACGCCTCGGCCACAGCTATCTACGGCTCCCGAGGGGCCAATGGGGTGATCATCATCACCACCCTCTCCGGCGTGTCTGGAGAGCGTACCTTCCGGGTAGATGCTTCTTACGGCTGGCAAGAAGTGGCCAAGACCATTGACCTGGTCAATGGCCAACAATTTGCGACCCTGGCCAATGAACTGGCCCAAAACGAGAACCGCCCGCCGACCTTTGCCGATCCCGATCAATTTGGGGAGGGCACCAATTGGCAGGATGTGATTTTCCAGACCGCGCCCATCCAGAACTACACCGTCAGTGCCAGTGGAGGGGGCGAAAGTCACACCTATTTCGTCTCGGGGAACTTTTTTACCCAAGACGGGATCGTGCGTCAGGGTAATTACCAGCGTTTTACCCTGCGGCTCAACAACGATTACCAATTATCCAATTGGTTCAACCTGGGGCATAAGATTGCCTTGATTTATGACAAAGGCCAAAACAGCCCCGGGGTTTTGGGCAATGCTTACCGCGCCTCGCCTACGGTGCCGGTGATCGATTCGGCAGGCAATTTTGGCGACGTGAGCCAATTCGCCTCCATCGGCAACCCAGAAGGGCAATTTGAATACAACAACAACGGCAACTTCAGCTACCGGGCCGTCGGCAACGTGTACGCAGACATCGACTTCCTGGATGATTTTACCTTCCGTACCAACTTTGGCGTGGACATCGACCACCGGTACAACCGTAGCTACACCCCGGTCTTTTTTGTCTCCAGTATTCAGCAAAACCAGGAGAGCAACCTGTCGGTGGGCAATGGCTACACCCAAAACTGGATTTGGGAAAACACCCTGACCTATGCCCGCGAGTGGACGGACCACCGCCTGAATGTGCTGGCGGGGGTTACTTCCCAACAGTTTGAATCGGAAAGCCTGGGTGGCTCGCGGCGGCAATTGCCGGTGGAGCTGGAGACCCAGGAGTTTCTCCGCTACCTGAATGTGGGCGGCGACCCGGAAAGCCAGTCCAACTTCAACGGCAGTTCGATTTTCACCATGGCTTCCTACCTGTTCCGGGTGAACTACACCCTGATGGACCGGTTCCTTTTCACCTTTAGTTCCCGGGTGGATGGGTCATCCAAGTTTGGGGAGAATTTCCGCTACGGCTTCTTCCCCTCCGGGGCGGTGGGCTGGCGGATCATCGACGAGCCCTTCATGGCCAATCAGTCGGTGCTTAGCAACCTGAAGCTGCGGGCGAGCTACGGGGTGATTGGTAATGAAAAGATCGCCCCGAGTGCTGCCCGCCCGCTGGTGGCCCGGCAGTTAAATGCCATATTCGGAATCGACGAAACCGTTTATCCCGGTTCGCTACCCATCACCCTGGCCAACCCTGACCTTCGCTGGGAAAGCACTGAGCAAATCGACATCGGGTTGGAGTTTGGCTTTCTACAAGGCGCCCTGACCGGGGAGGTCGACTGGTACCGCCGGGTGACCAATAACATTCTGTCCGCGGTACCCAT
>CAZIVQ010000401.1:0-4914 GCA_964542415.1 uncultured Bacteroidia bacterium
GCGGAAAAAGGGCAAGTTTAAATGGTTAAGAATTTAGCTCTGCAAGCACTAGTCACTTCTTTCGTAGTTGAACCAAAAATGGAGGAACTTATTCTTTGCGCCTTATTTTAAGGTCAGTCGTAGGGTACAGTTGCCGTTAGAGCTTGTGGTCCGGAAAGAAGTCCGTTAAGGCAATGATTTCTGCGGCTTAGCGGGAAAAGCTTGTTTGCTGAGAAAAGGAGGGCCTTTTTGCGAAGGATGTTTTTGGGTACGTAGATGGATGCTGTTGAAATAGAAGGGTTGTACCATGAAGCTAAGGCAATCACAGGTGCAGCCCCGCTGGGGTCGGTGGAAAGAAAGAAAAAGACCAGGGTTGGTTACAAAACCGCGACCGCTGCACGCCCGTACGGGCGCTTGCAGGCCAGCGGGGTTGTACTAGGTGTTGTAGAACATACGTGATCCTTTTTCTTCGACCCTGGCCTGAGCCACCCTGCCATCGTCTACACATCATTTTCCACTCCATATTCCCTTTATGACTGCACTTTATCCGCTGAAATTCGAAACCCGCTTCAAAGACAAGCTCTGGGGCGGCGAGAAAATCCGCACCGTTTTACACAAAGACTTTGCTCCCTTGCCCAACTGTGGCGAGACCTGGGAAATCTCCGGGGTCAAAGGCAATGAGTCGGTGGTGGCAGAAGGTCCGCTGGCGGGTAAATCGCTGCCGGAGTTGATCGCTACCTATCAGGGAGAGTTGGTAGGTGAGTCGGTCTACGCGCGCTTCGGCACTGAATTTCCCCTGCTGGTGAAATTCATTGACGCCAACGAGGACCTCTCCATTCAGGTCCATCCCGACGACGACCTGGCCCGCAAGCGACACGATTCCTTTGGCAAGACCGAGATGTGGTACATTTTCCAGGCCGATGCGGGGGCCTCGCTCATCTCTGGCTTCAACCAGCCCATGACGCAGGAGCGTTACCTGGAGGCCTTCGAGGGCGGCCGCCTCACCGAGATCCTCAACCGGGAGCAGGTGCAGGCCGATGACGTCTTTTTCTTGCCGGCCGGCCGGGTCCACACCATTGGCAAGGGGCTGCTCTTGGCCGAGATTCAGCAGACCTCCGATGTCACCTACCGCATCTATGACTTCGACCGCACCGATGCGGAAGGCAACCGCCGCGAGCTGCACGTAGAGGAGGCCCTCGACGCCATCGACTACCGCTACCACGAGTCGTACAAGACGGCCTACGAGCCCCGCGAAAATACGCCAGTAGAGCTGGTAAGCTGCCCCTATTTTGTGACCAACCGACTGGACTACCGCGAGCCGGTGACCCGCGACTACCGCGGCTGGGATTCCTTCGTGATCTACGTCTGCGTAGGCGGGGCCTTGACGGTAAGCTACGAGGAGGGCGAGGTCGCGCTGCGACAAGGCGAGGCCCTGCTGCTGCCGGCCAGTTTGCCGGAAGTGACCCTGGTTCCTGACGGACATTTCAACCTCCTGGAGGCTCGGGTGCCAGCAGCAGGGTAAAGAAAAGATTCCCATATTCAACCCTGCTCGCGCCGGAATTTTCTGGTGCGCCTGAGTTGCTGCCGGAGGCAAACCCCGCCCGCAGCTGATCCAATCAGGCGCGAGCAGGAATAGGAGGCGTGAGCGGGTGAGATAAAGATTTCCACAAGCCTCATGGGCGCTTCTCTGGTCTGGCTAGTCCACCGGCTATTTGTGGATAACTTCGGGCAGGATCGTTTTGAAAGCGAAAAATCGCTGGATTCACGCCGGGCTTAGCTTGTTTAATTGGGGCTGCTACTGTAAATTGCGGCGTTTATGAACGTCATATAACGCTACCTTCATATTTTAATTAAACTGACCTAATGGCAGCTACAGTCAATATCGGAAAAGTTGCACAGGTAATCGGACCGGTCATCGACGCCGATTTCAGCGGCGAAGAGGCCACCTTGCCTCGTATTCTCAATGCCCTCGAAATCGCCCGCGAAGGCCAGTTACCTTTGGTGCTGGAAGTACAGCAGCACCTCGGCGAAGGCCGGGTACGCGCCATTGCCATGGATTCCACTGACGGCATCAGCCGCGGGACGCCGGTGAAAGATACCGGCAACACCATCACCGTTCCTGTGGGTATGGGCATCCGCGGCCGCTTGTTCAACGTAGTCGGAGAACCGATCGACGGACTGCCTGCCCCTAGTGCTGAAAATGCCTACTCCATCCACGGGTCTGCCCCGAGGTTTGAAGACCTCACGGTAGATCCGGAAGTACTTTACACCGGGATCAAAGTGATCGACTTGCTCGCTCCTTACCTCAAAGGGGGGAAAATTGGCCTCTTTGGCGGGGCCGGGGTAGGCAAGACGGTATTGATCCAGGAACTGATCAACAACATCGCCCTGGCCCACGATGGCCTCTCGGTTTTTGCTGGGGTAGGGGAGCGTACCCGTGAAGGGAACGACATCCTGCGGGAGATGCTCGAAGCCAAGGTAATCAAGTACGGCGACAACTTCATGCACGCCATGGAAGAAGGCGGCTGGGACCTCTCCAAAGTGGACCGTAAGCTGATGGAAGAGTCCAAACTGACCATGGTCTTCGGGCAGATGAACGAACCTCCGGGTGCCCGCGCCCGGGTAGCCCTGACGGGGCTGACCATCGCTGAGTACTACCGCGACGGCGACAAGAGCGAAGCCAAAGGCCGCGATGTCCTGTTTTTCATCGACAACATTTTCCGCTTTACCCAAGCTGGTTCTGAAGTATCAGCCCTGCTCGGCCGCATGCCTTCGGCCGTAGGGTACCAGCCGACCTTGGCCTCGGAGATGGGGGCCATGCAGGAGCGCATTACCTCCACCAAGCGGGGGTCGATCACCTCGATCCAAGCCATCTACGTACCGGCGGATGACTATACCGACCCTGCCCCGGCAACGACCTTCGCCCACCTCGATGCCACGACCGAGCTTTCGCGTTCGCTGGCATCCCTCGGCATTTACCCGGCGGTGGACCCGCTGACTTCGGGTTCGCGCATCCTCCAACCGGCGGTAGTCGGCGACATACACTATGACTGTGCCCAGCGGGTAATCCAGATTCTGCAGAAGTACAAAGAACTGCAAGACATCATCGCCATCTTGGGGATGGACGAGCTTTCTGACGAGGACAAACTCGCCGTGAACCGTGCCCGGAAGGTGCAGCGTTTCTTGTCGCAGCCTTTCTTCGTGGCCGAGCAGTTTACCGGCATCCCCGGGCAGTTCGTGCAGATCGAAGACATCATCAAGGGCTTCAACATGATCCTCGATGGCGAACTCGACCACCTGCCTGAGCAGGCCTTCTACCTCAAAGGCGACATCAACATGGTGAAAGAAGCCGGGGAGAAGATGCTAGCAGAATCCGACTAATCTCCCTTCCCATTCGGAGAAAAGGGCGAGCGCTGACCTCCCAAGGGCTTCCCCTTTTCTCCTTTACTCATCCCATTCGTTCGCATGGACAACCTATTCCAACTCGAAATCGTCACCCCGGAAGCCAAGGTCTTCTCGGGAGAAGTGAAAAGCGTCCAGGTACCTGGGGCCATGGGGAGCTTTCAGGTGCTCTACAACCACGCCCCGATCATCTCTACTCTTGGGCGAGGCAAGGTAAAGCTCGAAAAGCAAAATGGAGAAGAAGTGGTGTACAACACCCAAGACGGCGTAGTAGAGGTGATGAAGAACAACGTCATTATCCTGGTCGAAAAGATCCACGAATAAGCCTCGGTCCTCCTGCGGGAGACCCTGTCCCATACATGTGCCGACCCTTAGTGAGGGTCGGCTTTTTTTGTGCTGATCTGGAGAGGCGAGAACCTCATGAAATCAGGATATAACGCCTGGCAAAGTAAATTATTTTGTCAGGCGTAAATTTTTTTTAAACTGAACTTTATTTGGGGAAAAAAGATGATTTTTTGATCCTTTCCGTTAAATTCATCCACGAACAGTGCCCTTTTCCCTGATGCACCTGTCATTGCCTGTCCGGCTCTCCGCCGGGGTTACCTAGTTTGTAGCTCCTTGCTGCCGGTCAGTATGCAGCAAGCTGTCCCTCGCAAGCCCTTGGGTTTGTGACCCTGGATAGCTATGCATTGACCCGAGGGCAGCTCGTTCTTTCCCTGCAAAGTAGATTCCCTTTCCCGCAACCGCGGTGGCCACTCGCGGCATGATGAGCCGCAGGGGTCAGCAGGCGTTTTGCGGGATCCAACACGTGCCCTAAACCTGATGCAAACAATTTATGCGACACTGTTACCCTCTTCTATTTTCTGGCCGGATTTGGTTGTTGTGGGGCGTACTCGCCCTATTCCTACCTCAGCAAGCCCAGGCCACCCATGCCATGGGAGCCGACATCACTTACCTTTGTCTCTCCCCGGGCCTCTATCAAGTGCGACTCACCTTCTTTCGGGACTGTGCCGGGATCGACCCGGTGACGACCGAAACCCTTAGCTATGCTTCCATGAGCTGCGGGGTCAGTGGCTCCATTACCCTGAACCAGCCTAATGGGCCGGTTGATGTAACGCCAATCTGTCCCTCTGTGACCTCTGCCTGTGCCGGAGGGGGCAGTACCTTCGGTATCGAGCAGTATACCTACATCGGGACGTTGACCTTGCCCGTAGGATGTGGCGACGATTGGGTGCTGGGCTGGGAAAATTGCTGCCGCAATTTTGCCATCACCACCCTCAATGGTCCCGGTAACCAATCCATGTATACCCGAGCGGTGCTAGACAACACCCTCAGCCCGTGTAACAATTCGCCCATTTTCACCAACATTCCCACCCCCATCGTCTGTATCAATGAGCCGGTGGTCTACAACCACGGCATCACCGATCCCGATGGCGACAGCCTGGTGTTTTCCCTCACCAGCTGCCAGCAAGAGGCGGGCATCAATGTGGTCTACAACGGCGGATTTGGGCCGGGAGCCCCCTTGCAAACTTC
>CAZIVQ010000402.1:0-4910 GCA_964542415.1 uncultured Bacteroidia bacterium
ATACAAGAAACGGCTGCCCTTTTTGTGCTCCGCTGGACAACGCCTTTAGCCCTCCGTTTTTCCGGCACACTTGTGTCGGTTTTTTGTAATTTGTGGGCATCAATGGCCATTAACCCCTTAGTGATGAACTTGACCATCCATTTTGAAGGCGACAACTCCGACTGGGAGTCCGAAGAATTGGAGGATTTTTTGCAAATGAGTACCGCTCCCGAAGCGGAAGAGATCCACGACATCTCCCGGAAAAAAGCTCCGCCCGAAGAGGGGACCTTAGGTAGCCTTACCCTGGATATCCTTACCCTTGCTTTGGGCAACGGAGCGCTCATCAGTGTAGCGACTTTCCTGTACAACTATTTCAAAGACAAGAAGCCCACAACCACCGTCAAAGTGGTGGTCCAGGACGGCGAAGCCAAAGTCTCTGAAGTAGTCCTTTCCGGTCAAAACCAAGCCCAGGTCATGACTGACCTGCAAGGCTTCCTGGCCCAGATCAACCCCAAATCAACCAATAGTTCTGCTGCCCCTAGTGAGTGATGTCAACGTCCCATACCGTAAGGTCTATCTCTTTCTGATCGGGGTTGCTAATTACGATCCTGCGGAGCAGGCACTAGAGAGCTTTTCACAGATCCGGAACAACCTGGAGAAGCTGGGGAAAGTACTTCCTCCCCGTTTACTGTGTGAGCATGACAAGGTCGGGGTAGAGATCATTCTAGACCCAAGGGAGATAACCGACATCACTGATAGGATGACGGAGTGTCTGCGTGGGATAGATTCGCAGGAAGAGCCGCTGGTCATCGTCTATTACGCTGGGCATGCCAGTCCCAAGCAAAAAGAGCTGAGGCTCACTTTAAGTAAAGCCTGCCAGGATACCCAGACCCGGGCCGGGTACTCTTTTGCGCCCAGCGATTTGCTTGAGCCACTGGAGAAGCGTTTGCGCAGGCAGCCCATTCTGCTCATCTTCGACTGCTGCTTCAGCGGTCAAGCCCTCGAAGATTTCAAGATTACCAACTGGCCAAAGGCCAGCATCATGTTCGCCTCTCAACCGGGGGAGCGCTCACAGGTATATCTCGAGAACGAGGTCAGCCCTTACACTTGCTTCACTGGGGCATTGATCAGAGCGCTGGAGCAGGGCCACGGAGACCAGCCCCACTTCTCCCTCATCGATCTGGATCGGGCGGTTCAGGCCTACCTGCCAGGAGCAGCCCAACAAAAGCAAAGGCCATGGTCTTACCGGGCCTATTTCAAAGACGAGCCCTTTTTCCTTAACCGTTCTCATCGACCCTCTTCATCTGCCACGGGGGGATTCAAAGGCAAGCTCCCTCAGAGCGAGAAGTTTTACATCGACTGCGACCGGGTAGAAGCCAGGAATCAACTACGTAGCCTGATTTTCCAAAGAGACCATCAAGGCCCCAAAGTCGCAATCCTGACCGCCAAAGATGAAGACCGCCCGGAAGAATTTCTGCAATCCCTCTTTACCCAGCTTTACCGTCAAAACAAAGACGGCCTGCCCTATCCCCACGCAAAGCTGGTGGGGCGCGAAGCCCCGCGCCACGTAGCTATCGACGGAGCCAGCCAGGACGTATTCCTACATGACCTGGCTTACGCCCTCAAGGTTAGTCATATCAGGAATGGGGCCAGCCTACTGAAAGAATTGGATAGCTACCCGCTGATCGTAACACCTTTGCTCACCCGCCAGGCATCCCAGCAGGCCCAGGAGTTACTCCGCTGGTACATTGATGACTTTTGGGGCCAAGGGCCTGGTACCGAAAGGATTTTCATCCCCATCATCCAACTGCGAGGCCGCAGCCAACCTACAGCTAAGCCGCGTTTTGCCTGGCGGCGTAAGCGACCCAGTACCTTGCGCTTACCAAAAATTCAGGGGGTCATGCAGGAGCTGGGACTGACCGAATTCGACAAATACGAAATACCCCGCTTTCTGCGCTACGAGGGCTATGAACAGATGGCTGAGTACATCGAGCGCCATGACTTCCGCCAGCGCTTTGAAGCACTGCCGGACCTCATTACCATGCTTCAGGCTGAGGACTTCCTCCTGCAAGTTTACCAACACTGCCGATCTCTGAAATCATGAAAGGAAAATCTCTATACTGGGCTTACGACCAGACTCAAAACCTGAGCCTGGACCAACTGCCAGCCCTTTCCATCATCAATGACCCGGCTGACTACGAGCCTTCTGCCGAACTGCAAGCGGCGGTCAATGTCGCCCTGTTGCTCGGTAAGCCCCTGCTTCTCACTGGAGAGCCAGGCACGGGCAAGACCATGCTGGCCTACAACCTAGGCCATGAACTGGGCCTGCCGGTTGAGAAGTTCGTCTGCAAGCACAACTCCCTGGGACAAAACCTCCTCTACCGCTACGACTCCCTACGCCACTTTGGCGATGCCAACCAGGCCAAAATCACTGGTCAGGCCATGGCTTCGCATACAGTTGAGGTCGAAAAACGCTATATCCGCTACGCGGCCATGGGCCGCGCCATTCGTCGGGCAGAACTGGAAGGAAGCCGCTCGATCGTGCTGATCGACGAAATCGACAAGGCTCCACGGGAGTTTCCCAACGACCTGCTCGACGAGCTTGAAAACTTCGCTTTTGACGTACCGGAGATTGGAGCTCACTTTGGCAAGCCAGACAAGATAAATGGCCTCAAGCCCATCGTGGTCATCACTTCCAACCGCGAAAAAGAACTCCCCGATGCCTTCCTGCGGCGCTGTGTGTACCATCATCTGCCCCTGCCTGCGAAGGAAGGTCTACTTAAGATTGTGAAGCGCCGCCTGCAAAAAAACGAGCCTAGGCTCCGCTTTACCGACGATGACCTCAGCGTGCTGCTGCAACACTTCCTCTTTATCCAGGACCAATACCTCCGCAAAAAACCCGCTACAGCCGAGCTGCTTCCCTGGCTTCAACTCCTCGACCTGCATGCTCAAGCCGGCGATTGGGATCCCCAAAAACTTGCGGAAGGATCCCGGCTATCACCCGGCGACCGGGAAATTCTTCAGCTGAGCTACTCGGTCCTGGTCAAGCACGAAGCCGATCTCGACACCCTGCGCCAGGCCCTGGATGAACGCACCGATTTCAACGTAGAAAAATGACCGGCTGAACATGGCGGCAACCCACTCCCTTACCTACCACGAAGTTCCCTTGGCTGAGTTTTTACTCAGGCTGCGAAACCGTGGATTCCACGTTGATACCCAGACCTTCGAGGCTGCCACGCAGCTCCTTATTCACCTAAGCGAGCAGTACCAGCCTCAGGAAGAAGCAGCCCGGCAACTCCTCCTACAGGAACTCGAAAAGCTCCTCTGCCCTATCCTGGCCAAAAACCCCGAGCAACAACAACAGTTCCGCTCGATCTTTCGCAGCTTTTTCCAGCCCCAGAGCCAAACGCCCCCCCCAGAAGCAGAAGTCGCTCGGAAGCTACCCCGGGGTACTACCCTGTTCCCTTTTCGACTGGGACTGGAATGGGGCCTGATTACTGTTAACCTCATAGCAGTAAGCCTCCTTCTGGTTAACTACCTGGGGACCGATTTCAGGGGCTCAATCAATGACTGGGTCTATTTGTCTTTGCTATTCCTCAGTGTAGCGGTGGCGATTCTGTTTCGTAAATCTTTGGCGCGGGCCCTCACCTCTGGTCGGCTTTTTCCGCGTCGCCGAGGCTTTGATTTTTCCCCTCCTTACGCCTATCTCCCTCCTGTACGCTTGCCGAGGCTCTCTTTGTTCAATCCCCAGGAAGCCCTGGCCCTGACCGAGCCTTTGCGAAAGCGTCGGGTACCGGAGTACAATACTGCCCGGGTAGACCTGCCCGCTACCATCACCCGTACGGTGGAGCGGGCCGGACAGATCGAACCCATTTTTCAAAGCGGTTGGAGTGCTCCTGCCTACCTAATCCTGATCGATCGGGCCTCCATGGGCGGACACCTAGAGGCGTGGTTCCAGGGTATCCTGGCCCTGATGCAGGCCCACGGCGTACAGGTCCAGCATGCCTTTTACCGCGATGATCCCCGCCGCCTGAAAGATTCCCAAAACCAATTTCGCCGACTGGATCAACTGGCTGCCGGGCAACGTTTGATCCTGCTCTCTACCGGCGAATCTCTGGTCGATCCTATTTTAGGCCGCCTCTTTCCCTGGGCAGAAACCCTATTGGCTTCTTGGCAGGCCTGTGGGCTGTTGACCCCTCGCAGCAGCATGGACTGGGGGCAAGCCGAGCAGATCCTGGCTCGCCACCTACCGCTGGCCCCCGCCAGCGTAGCGGGCTTATTGGCCCTGGTAGATGACTTTGACCTCATCTACTCCCTGCGCCTTAGCCACTGGGAGCGTCCCTTGGACCAAATTTGGCGCGACCGACCTACTGTCTCTCGCCTCAAGCATGAATTGCCCCGGCCAATGTTCCACTGGGTGGCGGCTTGCGCCCTCTATCCGGAACTATATTGGGACCTGACCCTACAAATAGGGGCTCAGTTAGAAAACCATCCAGGCGAGCTGCTCAACCAGGCCAGCCTGGAAACCCTGCTCAGCCTGACCTGGTTTCGAGAGGGGCATATCCCAGCCCAGGCACGCCTGCAACTGATCGAGGCCCTGCCGCTCGAAACCGAGCGGGCTGCCCGCCGAACCCTGCAACAGGTTTTTAGCCGGGTAAAAGCCGAGCAATTGCCTCCCCGCCAATCACTGGCCTGGCAGCACTTTCGCATGGAGCAATTACTCAATGAACTTGCCCTGGCCGATGCTGATCGCAACCAATCTGCTTCCCTCGCCCAGACCCGTGAGCTCTGGCGCCTCTGGCGCCAGCAAGGACCCGATCAGGATCAAGTACTCGAAACCTTGGTCAGCCGCAGCTTGAACTGGCAGCGCGTCCTTGGTCGCTACTGGCAGGCATTTTTGAACCGGTTCAGGAGCGAGTCTACTCCTACGA
>CAZIVQ010000403.1:0-4905 GCA_964542415.1 uncultured Bacteroidia bacterium
TTGACGCATGACAATTGAGTTTTTTGGTGAAAATTTTTTTGCACACCGGAAGGAAACCGTCCTAGGCAGGGCTTTACGGGTGCTTTCAAAGGGATAATCCCGCAGCGGCTCCGTTGTACTCATGGAGGAGAAAAAAAATTTGAAAAAAGGGATGAAAGTGGGTTCTTGAGGGGAAATGAAGGGGTTTTTCCCAATAATTTAAACGCAGATCCTGGATGGCGGTGAAACCAATAGGGCGCTAAGGGGTCGCTGAGGGTGGTCTCTGAAAATTGAACCTTGCCCCTAAAAATTGATTTTGGTGTGCCAATAACGCTGTCAGGGCAAAAGCAGAACCGGTGAGCAGCCCTGACAGCGTCTGATGCCTGATCCCTGAAAAAATGTCTGACCAGGAACTTTGGGAAAAATTGAAAGCCGGCCAGCGGGAGGCCTGGCAGCGCATCTACCAGCAAGAGGTAGCGGCACTGTTGCGCTATGGCTTTCGCTTTACCCAGGAGAAAAGCCTGGTGGAGGATTGCATCCAAGACCTGTTCGTGCATATCTGGCAGCGGCGGGAGAAATTGGGAACCACCACCGCCATTCGCCCCTACCTGCTGGTGGCCCTGCGTAACCGCCTGCTCAAGCAATTGGCCCAAGCCCAAAAAATCGCCGGGGAAGAGGCGGCTTCATTCGAATTGAGCACCCACCTCAACTTTGAGAGCGAAACCATCGCCGACGAAGACGCCAGCGAACAGCAAGCGGCCTTAAAAAAGGCCCTGGAACAGCTCAGCCCGCGGCAGCGCGAGGCCATTTTCCTCAAATACTTCGAAGGCCTCCCCTACGAAGAAATCTGCCGCATCATGGACCTCAACTATCAATCGGCGCGCAACCTCGTGGGGGCCGGCCTCAAGGCCCTGCGCCAAAAATTACCCCCCGGGCTGCTCGCCCTGATTTTTTTTCTTGGAACATGAGTACAAACCTTCCCTTTAGAGATTATAGAGCTGAAGGCCCCGAACTTGCCCCTTATGAAAGCTGAATTTCTCTCCTATACCGCCGCCGACTTTGCCGCTGAACCGCTGTTTTTGCAGGGGCTTAGTGGCCAATCGCCTGAAATAGCGGCGGCCTGGGAGAAATGGCTGCAGGCCCATCCGGAAAAAAAGCCCGAGATGGAGGCCGCCCGTAGCTTGGTAATGCAGCTGGGACAAGCCCGCTTTCAAGATCCGGCCGTGGACACCGATGCCCTCTGGCAACGCATCGAAGCGGAAGCCCTGGCTGGTGAGACGGCCCCCAAGGTTCGTCGCCTGCGGCCCCTGTGGACCGGCTTGGCCGTAGCCATTGCGGCAGCGCTGCTGCTGTTTTTCCTGCTACGCGGTCCTGGCACCACCACGGTCGTGGCCCCAGCGGGAGAGGACCTGGCCCTGACCTTGCCCGACCAGTCGAGTTTGCAGCTCAACGCCAGCAGCGAGGTGGTTTACGCAGAAAATTTCGCCGAAAAGCGCCAGCTTCAGCTTCAGGGCGAGGCCTTTTTTTCCGTGACCTCGGGTAGCCCCTTCGTCATCGAAACCGCCGCCGGACAAGTCGAGGTGCTGGGCACCCGCTTCAACGTCTACCAGCGCGAGGAGGACTTTCGCGTGGTATGTGTGAGCGGTCGGGTGCGCGTGACCCCTGACGAGGGCAAAGCGGTGGTCTTGGCAGCGGGAGAAGGCGTTTTTTATGCCGGAGGCAAGCCCCTGGCCGTGGACGCAGCCCAACTGCAAGCCGAAACCGCCTGGCGCGAAGGGCGATACGCCTTTGAGGCTGCACCGTTGAAAGAGGTCTTTGGCGAATTGGAACGGCAGTTTGACCTCGAATTGAGCTGGCCGGCAGGAGTAGCAGGAGCGACCTACACCGGACATTTCACCCGAGGCCCGGTCGAAGAAGCCCTCCACAACGTCTGTTGGCCGATGGGGCTGGATTTCGAAGTCACGGGGGAAGGCCAATACCGCATTTTTCCGGCGGCAGAAAAAGAGGAGGGCCTATGAGAAAATGCCTGTGGGCTACGGGCTGGCTTTGGCTGTGCCTTTGGCTTCCCTTGGCGGCGCAGCCGGGGGAAACGGCCCTCTTTTCCCTGCATACCGGCGGAGAATTGAAAGGGGTTCTGCAAGCGCTGTCAGAAGAATTTGCCTTGACCTTTGCCTACGAAACCGAACTCATCGCGAGAAAAAAGGTGCCCCCGGGCCGCTACGAAGGCCCAAGCCTGGAAGCATTGCTCCGCCAAATTTTCCTGCCCCTGCGCCTCCACTTCCAACTTCGTCCTGACCAGCAGGTCTTGCTACGACCGGCGCCAGTCAACCAGCCTATTCCAGAAGAAAACCCCTGGCTTAGCCTGGAAGGCAAGGTTTGCGCTTCGGGAAGCCGACAAGGCTTGCCGCAGGTGGCCATTTACCTGCCCCAACTGAAACTGGGCACCTACTCCGACAGCAGCGGCAGCTACCACCTCCAGTTGCCGGCGACGGCCCGCGAATGGCAGGTGATGGTCCATGCCCTGGGCTATCAAGACCTGGAGCTGCCGCTCTCGGCGCTCCTGACCGATGGCAACCTTTGGCTACAGCGCAAAACCCTGGAGCTGTCGCCCATTGAGATCGTGGACCGGCCTGCTGCGCTTACCCTCTCCCCTCAGCATGGGATAGCCGCCCTACGAGCGCCCTTGGTGGGTGTATTTCCCCTGGGCACCGACCCCCTCCGGGCCATGCAGCTGCTGCCCGGGGTCGGGAACCATGACGACCGGCAGGCGGGCCTGACCATTCGGGGCAGTGACCCCAGCGAGACCTTGCTCGTCTTGGACGGGCTGCCCATCTACCAGGCGGGGCATTACTTTGGCATCTTCAGCGAAATCAACCCGCACTTTCTGACCCAGGCCCGGCTCTACAAAAACGTCTTGCCGATCGAATATGGCGGTAAAACCGGCGGGCTGATCGAAATGGACGGCCCGCAGGCGGTCCCCGACTTTGGCGGTAACCTCGCGGTAGACGGCCTGACCTCCTCGCTGCGCCTGGACCTGCCGTTGGCGGGAGAAAGCGGAGTGGTGCTCCAGGGGCGGACTTCTTATGCCAATGCGGCCCAGCCGTTTTTGTTCGACTGGGAAGATACGGCTCCTCTGGTTGCCCTGCCGGACGTGGAAGCCGAGACCCGCCGGGCGCTGGTGGAGACGGCGCCCCGGCTGCATTTTTATGACCTCAACGCCAAAGGCATCTTCCAGCCCGCGCCGGCGCATCGGGTGGAGCTGAGCTTTTTTTTGAGCCGGGACCAATTTACCAACCGCTACCAGGCCCAGTACCGCACGAACCTGCGGAGAGCGACGGTCTTGAACCGGGAGTTGTACACCCATCTGGAGAATTGGGGGAATACCGGCATTTCGCTGCAACACGCTTGGCAGTTGCAGCCCCGGCTGAAGCTCCGGACCCAGGCTTTCTTTACCCAGCATGAGCGGGAACGCCTGATCGAATCGTCGCTTTCACAGACGGTCTTGAACCGCAGCCGCTTGCTGCGGTTGCAAAACCGGCAGGCCAATGCCCTCACCGACCGGGGGCTGAACGGGGAGCTGACCTATGAGCCGGCGGAGGGCATCCGCTGGCAAGGGGGACTGAGCGTGCTCCACCACGACAATGCTTACCTGGCCGCAACCCGGGACCGCGACTTGCTCGCTGGGGAGGCTACGGCTTGGGAGCGGGTGGCTTATGGCCAATTTGCCCGGAGCTGGGGGCCTTGGGACCTGGAGACGGGGCTGCGCCTGACCCACTACAGCCTGAGCGGGCAGGCCTACCTTTCGCCCCGCTTCCGGCTGAGCCGGAAATGGGGCTCGCAGGCGAGCCTAAAAGTGGCTTTTTCCCAGGACAACCAATTCGTGCGGCAGTTGGCGCATGAGTCGCCGCTGGGACAGCCTACCGAGCTGCTCATTCTGGCCGGAGCCGACAGCTTTCCCACCGGGCGGGTTCGGCAGCTGATGCTCGGCGGCACCTGGCAACAAGGTCCCTGGCTGGTGGATGCGGAGGCTTATTACCGGCAATTAGGTCGGGTAATGGAGAATGCCCTGCTGGTGCCGGGCCTGAATCCTGATGGGACTTTTTGCGCCGCTTGTGCGTACCAGACGTTTGTGGGAGACGGCGAGGCCGTGGGCCTGGACTTGCTGGTGAAACTGGACACGCGGTCCTACCTGGGCTGGGTGAGCTACTCGCTGGGTAAGACCACCCACCGCTTCGATGAGATCCTCGGGGGCGCGGCGTTTCCGGGTCCGCAAGACCGTCGGCATCAGCTGGCTTCGGTCAATACCTGGCGGCTGGGGCCCTGGGAAGCCAGCCTGAATTACACCTTTGCTACCGGGCAGCCCTATACCGATTTTTCGCGCCTCACCCAGCGGCGGCGGCGCGATGAGCTGAGCCCCGAAGCCCGCATTCAGCGGCTACCTGATTACCACCGGCTCGACCTCGACCTGGCCTGGCAGTACCGCTGGCGCCGCTTCCAAGGCGAAATCGGGGCCTCGGTCTTTAACCTCACCGACCACACCAACGTCGACTTCGTGCAGTACACCTACGCCCTACCTTCACAGGCAAGCCCAGCCCCACCCCGCGTCCTTGGCACCCAGACCAACCTCTTGCCCCGGACCTTTAATGTGCGGGTAGAGGTGGGGTGGTAGGGGCTTTAAGGAGCGAAGGGTTTAACCCCTCAAAGCTTGATGGTTGGCCCCAAAAAAGGGGCTTGGCTGTTTTGCGGGGATAAATTGGGGCCAAATGAGCGCCCCCAACCCCGCTAGGGGAAAGAGGACGCAGAGAAACACCGATTTTCTCCCCCTCTGCGTTCTCCCTAACCTCTGCGTGCAACTAATCAGGCGGCACAGTATCCTCAAGCTCCGTTTTTGAGGCACGCAGAGGGGAAAGAGGACGCAGAGAAACG
>CAZIVQ010000404.1:0-492 GCA_964542415.1 uncultured Bacteroidia bacterium
CCCTCTGGCGCAGAAACTCTATCTGGAGTTGTATACGACCCTGCAATTGTACGTCTGGCGCGTGGAGCATACTTATCTGCTCTATGATGCGGTGCGTCTGGCCCGTCAGGGACGGGAAGACGGTGGCACCGGCGCTGACCCCGACGAGCAAAAACGAAAGGCCGCTCAAAAAGAAGCAGAATCCCGGCTGCAGGCAGTAGCGGCGATCAGCCAAAAGGTGCTGACCGAGGTCGCTCGCATTGAGAAAGAGGTTTATCGTTATCCTCGGGAGATCCTGGCGACGAAGCGCAGCAGTTTGACGGCCTATAAGTTTGGCTACCTCTGGGAGACCTCGACAGGCCACTTCTGGACCCGGCGGGACAAGCAGGCCAAAAAGCTCTTGCAGCGGGCTTTTGGACAGATCAAAGAGGAGTGGGAGCCTCCTGCTCCGGCGCAGACCTTTTACGTTTCGGCCAAGGATCTGACAATCCAAAAACCAGACAGTTCGATGAT
>CAZIVQ010000404.1:502-4895 GCA_964542415.1 uncultured Bacteroidia bacterium
CGGGCTTTCTCGTCGCCATTCCTGCTCTGTCCGTCCCTGATGGTCCCACCCAAGAGGCGTGGCGTGTGGCCCTTGATCACAACGAGAACAAAAAACCAGACATCCAGACGGCGGTGGGTCTCGACGAGGGGAAGGTCGAAAAAGAGAAGTACCACGGCAGCAAAAAGATCTTCCCTCTCCCAGTGATCGACAAGGCAGGCAACGAGATTGGCACCATTGGCCTGCAGAACTCCCGCTTTACTTTTGAACTGACCCGGGAGAAAGGAAAGCTCAAGGCGTTGGTCAAGGGCACTCTGGAGGGCGAGGTGCTGATCGACAACCTTGTGGCGGTGGCTACGCAGATCGCTGGCCTCGATCGTGAGGGCCTGCTCAACATCCTGGGCTCTATGCTCGGCTTTGACCCGAAAAGCCCTCCGCCAAGCTTTCCCATTACCGTTGGTTTTAACAAATTTAGCCCTCTACCCTGAGTCCCTCTATGGAACTACTGAGCCATATCCTGCTGATTTTCTCCGCCTCGGTGCTGATTGTCCTGCTTTGCAGCAAAGCGCGCATCCCCTCGATCATTGGCTTTTTGCTGGCGGGGATCGCCCTGGGCCCCAAGAGTCTGGGCCTGATTCAAAAAATCCACGAGGTAGAGCTGCTCGCTGAAATCGGGGCCATTCTCCTTTTGTTTACCATTGGCATTGAGTTCTCCTTTAAGCACCTGCTGCGTATTCGTCGGGCGGTCTTGCTGGGGGGCTCTGTGCAGGTGGTGCTGACCGTGACTCTGGGAGCCGGCTTGTCTCTGCTGGTGGGGCGGGGCTGGAGAGAGGCGCTCTTTTTGGGGTGTCTCCTTGCCATGAGCAGCACGGCCATTGTCCTGAAGCTCCTCCAGGAGCGCGCCGAGATCGAATCGCCTCAAGGGCTGACCTCCCTGGGGATTCTCATCTTCCAGGATCTGATGATTATTCCCATGATGTTGCTTATTCCGCTCCTGGCGACGACTCCGGCGACAGAACAGACCTCCACCTGGCTTGTGTTGGGCAAGATCGTCCTCTTGTTTGGCGGGTCGGTGCTTGCTGCCAAATGGATTGTGCCCTTTCTCCTTTACCAGATCGCTCGCACCCGGATTCGCGAGCTGTTTCTCCTTGCCATCCTCACCCTTTGTCTGGGCGTGGCCTGGGTCAGCTCTCTTGCCGGGTTGTCGTTGGCTCTGGGCGCTTTTCTCGCCGGCTTAATCCTCTCTGAGTCGGAGTACAGCCACGATGCGCTGGCCTCGATGTTGCCTTTTCGCGATGTCTTTTTGAGCTTCTTCTTTATCTCCATTGGGATGCTCCTCGACATTCGCTTCCTCTGGATGCACCTGCCTCAGGTGATGGGCCTGGTGGTGTTTGTGGTGTTGCTCAAGCTGTTCGCTGCCTCTGCCGCTGCGCTGGCCCTGGGCTATCGCCTGCGTACCATCCTGCTCGTAGGGCTGACCCTTTGCCAGGTAGGTGAGTTCTCTTTTCTCCTCTCCAGCGCAGGGATGACCCACCAACTGCTCAACGCCGAGACGTACCAGCTCTTTCTCTCGGTCTCTTTGCTAACCATGGTCCTGACCCCCTTGCTTATCGCCCTGGCTCCTTCGCTCAGCAGCTTTCTGGCCGACCGCCTCTCCTCTTACCCCCAGGAGACGACCTCTTCCTCAGAGGCGACCTCCCCCGAACAGGTAACCGATCATCTGGTGATTGTAGGTTATGGCCTCAACGGGCAAAACCTGACCCAGGCCGCTACCCAAAGCGGCATTCCCCACATCATCATGGAATTGAACCCCGAGACCGTCCGGCGAGAGAGCCAGAGAGGCCGCCCCATCTTTTTCGGCGACGCCTCGCAGGAGGCGGTCCTGCTCTACGCAGGCGCCGATGTAGCACGAGTAGCGGTTGTGGCCATTCAGGACCTCCTGGCCACCCGCCTGATTATCGAGCGGCTTCGTGCGCTCAACCCTGCCCTCTGGATCATCGCCCGCACCCGCTTTGTCGCCGATATGGAGCTGCTCTTCCAGCTAGGAGCCAATGAGGTCATCCCCGAGGAGTTTGAGACCTCGATTGAGATCTTCTCCCGCGTGCTCCGTAGCTACCTCGTCCCCCATTCGGATATCGAAGAGACGATCGCCCAGATCCGCTCCGAGGGATATGCCATGTTCCGCAGCCTCTCCCCCCAAACACCACAACACAATGGTTGGAGTCCCCTCTTGGGAGAGCTGGATTTTATCACCTACCGTGTCGAGGAGGAGGCGCCTGCTGCAAGCCAAAGTCTGCTCTCTCTCAAGTTGCGCCAGCGGCATAAGGTCACGGTGGTCGCCATCAAAAAAGAGAGGGAAGTACAGACCAATCCTCATGGAGAGGCCACCCTTGACGCAGGGGATATCGTCGTTTTATTAGGTAGCCCAGAGAGGCTATCCCAGGTAGCGCATCTCTTTCGGGTCTCGCCCCCTGAGGAGCCCGCGTCGTCTGTTGCCAGAAGCTGTCGCTGAGGCCAGGCAATACGCCCGTAGGATCGTTGCTCGAATAAGATCGCCTGGGGTTGAAACCGCCAGGCTACGAATACTCGCCCCTCCGGGGCTAAAAACGAATAAGCTCTTTTTCGTTATGTCTAAATTATAAAATCAACGATCCTACTAGAGAGGAGCCAATCATGCATTTCTTTGCCCAACCCCTCATCTCGACCATGCTCGGCTTAAACGGATTTGTCCCCAATGCAGCCAAAAGCAACTTGCCCCTCGCGACAAAAAATACGAGCCCATCGTCTGTAAAAAATGTGGCGCCGAGATCCCCCCTCCCCCGCGCAAAGAAGGCTAACCTGACCATGTTCCATTAGCCAAGGAGGTAGTTTTGGAGGAGGGTATAGACGAGGAAGGAGCCTCCGCCCAGGGCCAAAAGCAAGAGGAGGAGGAAGGTCGGGAGGGCAAGGAAGGGACGTTTGTTGACGAAGTGGGCCATGCCGTAAAAGAGGCGTCCAGTGAGGGTAAAGGGGCACTGGACCGGGAAATAGCCGTCAATGATTTTCTCGACGAGTTCGATCATCTCCGCGACAGACTGGTATCGTTTTTCAGGCTCTTTGGTCAGCCCCTTGTTTAAAAAATGGGAGAGATGAGCCGACGGGCGAGGCTGGTGGGGGTGGGTCACCTTCATAGGGAACTTGGGGGCCTCCTGGACCACACCAAGGAAGACCTGCTCCATCGTCTCTTTGTGTCCCAGATAGTGCTTGAGTGTGACAAACTCATAGAAGAGAGCGCAGAGGCTGTATATATCACTGCGCTCATCAAGCTGGTCGTTTTTGCCCATGGCTTGTTCAGGGGCCATGTAGGCCGGTGTGCCAATCAGTGAGTCATTGCGGGTGCGGAAGATACGCTTTTGTTCGGGGAGAGACTCATCGTCGTCGCTCAGGGCCGCCCCCAGACGATCGGCCAGAGAAGAGGGGGCCTTGCTCCCCGGTTGCTGGCGGATGCGCTTGGCGATGCCCCAGTCCATGACCATCACCTCCCCGTGAGGTCCTACCATAATATTGGCGGGCTTGAGGTCGCGATGAATCACCCCGTTTTGGTGGGCAAAGTCAACGGCCTTGAGCAACTCCAAAAAGATAAGTGTGCGATAAGCAAAGGTGTATTTCTGGTGGTAGGCTCTCTCGCCAGCACGTAACTTCTCAATAATCGCCTCCAACGTCTCGCCCTGGAGATACTTCATCACAAAGTAGTACTGGCCATTTTTATCGATGCCTACGTCGTGAATCGGCACGATGCCAGGATGTTCCAGCCGCCCGACCGTTTGAATTTCTTCGATAAAGCGGACCAGATGAGCGGGATGATGCAGCTCTTTTTTGAGGCGTTTGAGCGCCACCAGACGGAGGATGTCGTTATCGACGACCAGTTCAACATCGCCTGCGGCGCCCTCGCCCAACTTTTTGCGCGTCTCATAACGATTTCGTTCTTCGGTGATCAGTTGTGGTTTTCCTTCGAGGAGTTCGACGCGAGGAAGGATGGTGGTGCGCAGGGCGGTGGCGCGCATCTGGTCTGCAGGAGAGGAGGGGACGTCAGGGGGGGCTTCCACAAGGGTGGTGGCCTGTTGCACAGGCGCGGGTTCAGCCGCCTCTCCCGGGGTGGGGGGGGTTGCCGACGCGAGAGAGGAGGCGCCTGCTTTGGGTTGCTCCTCCACAATAAGGGTCTTGAACATCTGCCCGCCCTCTCCCTCCTCGGAGAGGAACTCCGCCGTTGTTTCCAGAGAGCCAGGTGGGGAAGCGGCACTGATCTCCTGGGGGTCGGTCGCCGCAGTAATCTCCTGGGGGTCGGTTCCTGCGCTCACCTCCAGAGAAGGATCCAGTTCGGTGACAGAGGCCTCCTGAGGGAGCCCCGCTGGGGAAGGAGAAGGCGGAGCAACAG
>CAZIVQ010000405.1:0-4890 GCA_964542415.1 uncultured Bacteroidia bacterium
CCAACCACCCCTCCAGAGGCGGACAGGCGAATTCCGAGGCCATCGCCGCCCAATCATTCGTAGCCTTCGGCTTTCTTTGCTAGGGAAAATTTGATTTTGCTATCGCGATAACCTATTCCCAAAAGCCAATTAAATCTGCTGTACTCAATTTCTGCCAGGGGAAAAGCCTGGGATTGACGTCCACAAGCGCGGCGATGATGATGGCCCCGGACCCCTTGGTCCGGGGCTTTTTTGGGTGGGTAGCCCGCCTCTGCAATGCGCCTTTCTCAGGCTAGAATTTTATCCGCATCTGCAACTTCACCTCGCTGCGGGTGCCCCCTTCGATGCGGTCCAGGCCCGAACCGATGGTCTCGGTGTTGCGCAGCCGGGTTTGGGCCAGGCGTGCCCAGAACTCCAGCCCCTTGGTCGCCTTCCAGTTCAAAATCACGTAGTAGCGGCTGCCGATGCCGCTGTAGGGAGGAATGAAGAAAAAGCCCAGCACGTCGTTTTCGTAGGCATAAATCCGGGCGTCGTAGCTCGGGATGTCAAACAAGGCGTAGCGGGCGGTGATGCGGTACTTGAAGCGAAAGCGCCAGCTCAGGTCCTGGTAGAGCAGCAAGCCCCGCTCATTGACCTCTTCGCCGCCGGCTTGGCGGTAATGCGAAAATTCTATCCGCGTCTGCAATCGGATGTCCCGCTCGATGCTGGTAGTAAAATGCAGCCGGAACTGATCCCGGCGGCCCGGTACCAGGTACCGCAACTGCTGCCCGGAGGGGTAGTTGTCGGCGTTGAGTTCGCGGGTCTCGGTGCGAAAACGGGCGTAGACCTCGGTGCCGCGCCGGATGCGGTAGTCGAGCTGGGCGAGGTACTCCCAGCCGGAGGAGGGATAGCCGGTGATGAACTTGTTCCAAGGGAAATAGTACTGGTCGAAGTATTGATTGAAGGTCCATTTTGGATTGGGGGCAAAGCGCAGCCCGAAGTAGATGCCGGTTTCGTTTTGGGCGGCGGTGGGCCGCTCGGCGAAGACGTAGGCCTTGCTGCTGTGGAAGTCTTTGTCAAAATGCCGGAAGAGCAGGGCGACGTCCACCGTGGGGGCAATGCTGGCCATGAGCCCGGCGTTGGCCCCGATGCCGCCGGAGCGGGAGCGGGCCAGCTCCCCGAAGAAATTGAAGTTGCGTACGGTCCAGTCGACATCGACGCTGCTGAGGTGGTTGTAGTCGCCGCGGAAGTCGAATTGGTTGTAGTCATTGGGGCGGGGTGAGAGGGGCGCGCCAAAATGCTGCTGGTAGTGGGTGAGCCCTACTTTGAAGGTGGGGGTACGGTAGATCAGGCGGCCGCCGTAGAGGGTTTCGCGCACCGCGCGGCGGTTGCTCAGCTCGGAGGGGGTACGGTGCAGGCCCGAGGTCTGCAAGGCGGAGGCGAGCAGGGCCTCGTCGGCGAGGGTGTCGAGGGCGGAGATGGAGGCGTCGAGGTTGAGGCGGGAGTAGAAGGCCGTCAGCTCAAAGTCGCCGTAGCCGAGGGTGGTAGCCGCGCCCCGCATTAGCTGGTTTTCGTTCACCGAAGCGTAGGGGCGGATGCCAAGGTCCGGCATCTTGAGGGTGCGGATGGCTTGGGCGCTCTTGGCGAAGCCCAGCCCGCGGGAGAGGGCGATGCCTTGCCCGGACTGTACGGTATAGTCACCGATCACCAGGTTTTTCAGCCAGCCATAGCCGCCAATGGCCACGTGGCCGGAGAGGAAGTCGTAGCCGTAGCGCTGCTGGCCGGGATCCCAGGTAAAGGTCTCCCCGGGGTCCTTTTCGGCGGTGATGGCCACCGAGACGTTGTTGCGGTAGCGGGCGCGCAGGCGGGTGTACACGCGGTAGGGCGAGCCGGCGTAGCGGGTGCTGAGGCTGGTGTCTTGGCCAATGACATTGCCTTCGTCGTCGAGGCGATCGCGGAAGGTGGTGTCGGGGGCGGTGTAGCCGCGCTGGTCTTCCAGGATCCAGTTCATGCGCTGAATCAGCTCAAATTCGATGCCTTGGCTCACTTCTTCCCAGCCCGGGCCGGTGGGCAGGCCGGAGCCGGGGGAGATGTCGGTCTGGCGGGTGCTGGTGACGGTGATGTAGGGAGAAATGGCCCGCACAAAATCCAGGGGATAGGCCTCGATGGCCTGTAGCTCGTAGATGCTGGTGAGTTTGCCGAACTGGGCGATGTGCTGCTGTAGGGCCTGGATGCGTAGGGAGGTCATGCCGGGTAGCTCGGCCAGTACTTCGCGGGTGGCGAAGTTGAGGTTGATCGGATGTTCCTGCAGGTACTCCAGCCGGTCGAGGATTTCGGTGAAATCAACCTGGTCTTCGATGCCGGAATTGAGGATGAGGTCCTCGATCACCTGATCGAGTTCGGTGGTCTCCAGCTCGCGCGTGACGCGGCTGCTGTCAGTTTGGGCCGCGAGGGGCGCGGCCGCCAGCCAAAGCCAAAGCCCCAGGCTAAGGCAGGTAGCGGCGAAGGCTTGGGGGCGGCGTGAGGGGCCTGGAGGGCCGACCGAAGGGAGGGTCTGGAGCCGAAGGCGGAAGACGGAGCGCAGCGAACCCCGCAAGGGCCCGGCGCCGGGGCGGCCCTTGGGCCGGACCGGCGACACGCCCTCCTGATGAGGAAATTTGTCTGGATGATGCACGGGTTGGTGGGTAAGCGTTGGGGCGAAGATAGGGAGGAAAATGGGAAAATGGGAAGATGGGAAGAGGGGAAGAGGGGAAGAGGTGAAGATGTGAAGAAGTGAAGAGGGGAAGATGTGAAGAGGGGGTTTGCTGTGGGGGGCACCAAAGGATTTCACGGATCAAGGATGCCGATGAAACTAGCAGGACAGCGCCTTCGGTCTCTCGCTCGTGGCCTATCGCAGCGTCGCTTGTCACCTGTCGTCAAATCGTACATCGCCCAATCGCACATCGCCCAGTCGCATGTCGCATGTCGCAAGTCGCCCAGTCGCTTGTCGCCCAATCGCTTGTCGCTTGTCGCCCAATCGCACATCGCCCAGTCGCATGTCGCCCAGTCGCTTGTCGCTTGTCGCCCAATCGCACATCGCCGCATCGCTGATACAACCTCCGGCGGGGGGACAAACACTATTGAAGCAAGCCGGTTTAGGCTGAGGAAATCTATCGTATCTTTGTAGCGCATGAAACGCATCGACAAAGTCATTTTGCGGTCATACATGGGGCCTTTCGTGATGGCCTTTTTCATTGTGATCTTCATCCTGGTGATGCAGTTCATGGCGCTGTACATGAAGGAGATCATCGGCAAGGGGTTGGGGGTGGAGGTGCTGGGGCGGCTGTTTTTGTATGCGGCAGGGCGCTTGGTGCTGCTGTCGATGCCGGTGGCGATCCTGGCGGCGGCGCTGATGACCTTTGGCAGCATGGGGGAGCACAACGAGCTAGCGGCGATCAAGTCTTCGGGCATCAGCTTGTTCAAGACCATGCGCTCGGTGCTGGCGTTTGCGGTGCTGCTGACGGGGGTTTCGCTCTGGATGTCGTTTCAGGTGATCCCGGAGGCCAACCTGAAATTCTTCAGCCTGCTCTACGATGTGCAGCGCAAAAAGGCGGATGTGGCCATTACGCCGGGCTATTTTTACACCGACATCGACAACTACGTGATCCGCGTCTCGGACAAGGACGTGGAGACGGGGATGCTCTATGATGTGATGATCTTCGACCATTCGGAGAACCGCGGCAACGCCAACATGATCGTGGCGGATTCGGCCAAGATGGGGGTGGAGAATGAGGAGCTGAAGATGGTGCTCTTCCACGGTTCGCGCTACGAGGAGTATGAGCCGGAGCGGGACCGGGAGAATTATCCCCACGGTCGGACGTACTTCGATTCGCTCTACTACAAGTTTCGCCTGGAGGGTTTTGACCTGGACCGCACGGACGAAAACCAGTTTCGCCACCATCAGATCACCCTTTCGCAGCCCAACTTGACGGAGGCGATCGACAGCATCCGCAACCTGGCGCAGGTAAACATCGACAAAGGGGAGCGGCAGATCGGGCGCTATACCAAGCTGGACAGCAGCTTTCGGGTGCAGGGCGGGCCGATGACCCTGGATACGACCCGGCAGCGGCTGGGCCGGGTGTATGGCTACGCCCTGATGGGGCTGGCTCCGGGGGACACGTTTTTTCAGTGCGTGCCGCGGGAGAGTCGCTCCGATTTGCTGGCGCGGGCGGTGGTGAATGCCCGGGCGGTGAAGAGCTACGCAGAATTTATGGTAAAAAAGGCTGAGGATCAGAAGAATACAGAGGCCAGCTACCTCTACGAATGGCACCTGCGCTATGCCCTGCCGATCAACTGTTTGTTTTTTATGCTGATCGGGGCGTCCTTGGGGGCCATCATTCGCAA
This sequence comes from uncultured Bacteroidia bacterium, assembly GCA_964542415.1. Taxonomy (GTDB): domain Bacteria; phylum Bacteroidota; class Bacteroidia; order J057; family J057; genus CAZIVQ01. Next base: position 4,342 of record CAZIVQ010000405.1, read on the forward strand.
AGGCGGCTTGGGCATGCCCTCCCTGCTGTCGATCTCGCTCTTTCTGGCCTTTTATATCCTGACGACTTACGGCAAAAAGACGGCCCGCGAAGGGGTGTGGGAACCCTGGCTGGGGGCCTGGATCTCGGTGCTGGTGTTTACCCCCTTGGCGATTTACGTCACCTACCAGGCCACCACCGACTCGAAGCTGTTGGACGAAAGTGTCTGGAACATGGTCCGCGACCGGGTGAGTTTTGCCTTGCGCAAGCTGAATCCGAGGTTTTGGGGGAGGGGGGATTAGGGGATTTGGGGATTGGGGATTTGGGGATTGGGCAATGGGGGGAATATCGAAGAAGCAGTGCTTCTTGAACAAGAAACAAAGAATAATGAATTTCAGCCTCCGTGTCCTTCGTGAAATCCCTCCGTGCCCTCCGTGGTAAAAAAAGTGAAACCCCAACCATCCCAACCGCGGTGACGGTCTATATTCCATAATCTATACTCTATACTCTCTCTTGGCAGAATCCACCCTCCCCTCCGGCAAATTACTCGACCGTCGCATCTTGCGGCGCC
>CAZIVQ010000406.1:0-4887 GCA_964542415.1 uncultured Bacteroidia bacterium
GAACAAGGAATTCTGAATGTAGAACCCCATTCTCCGTGTCCTTTGTGAAATACCTCCGTGACCTCCGTGGTGAAAAAAGGGGGATTGGGGATTGGGGAAAATGATGAATCTAGAACAAGGAATTCTGAATGTAGAACCCCATTCTCCGTGTCCTTTGTGAAATACCTTATTGACCTCCGTGGTAAAAAAGGGAGGTCAGGGATGTGCGTCGAGGTACGCCTTAAGCGGGGCATAAGCCGGGCGCCAGGGGCCTTTTTTCAGTTGCTGCCGGGCGAGGTCGATCCATTCGCCGATGGTTGGCTCGCAGGTTTCCAGCGCCTTTTCCAGGTCGGTATGCTCCAACGGCAAGGGCTTCCCGGCTTCGATGGATTCGCGGAGCTTATACCCCGAGGCGCGTTTGACCAGCCCGCGCAGGTCGGCTTGGGAAAAGCCCTCGGTCTGCCGGGCAATGGCCTTGATGTCGATTTCTCCTACCGGGAGTTCTTCGAGCATGATGTCAAGCAGGCTGGTGCGGTCTGCTTCATCAGGGGGAGCCAGGAAAAATGTCTCGTCGAAGCGGCCGGGGCGAAAGAAGGCCGGATCGATCAGCCAGGGCAGGCTGGTGGCCGCCAAGATGAGTACCCCCTCATTGTCGTGGCGGATGCCGTCCATCTCGGTCAGCAGCTGGTTGATAAGGTGGCGGCTGCCGTTGCTACGCCGGTCGGATCGGTTGGTTCCCAACGCGTCAAATTCGTCCAGCAGCAACAAGCAGGGGGCCTGGTTTCGGGCCATCTCAAAGAGCTGATGGAGGTTTTTTTCTCCATTGCCCGACCACATGTCCAGGATCTCATGTAGGCCCACCGCCAGGAAGGGCAGGTTGAATTCTCCCGCCGCAGCCCGGGCCAGAAAGGTCTTGCCGGTGCCAGGGGGGCCGTAAAGCAGCACCCCCCCACCCGCCTCCTGTTGGAAGAGGTCGTACATCTCTTCGTGCTCCAGCGGGTAGACGATGCGCCTGCGCAGGGCTTCTTTGACCGCCTCGAAGCCGCCTACCTCCAAGAAGTCGATCTCCGGCCGCTCAATGTCGGCCAAGTCCAAAGCGGGGGGAAACTCGACCGGTACCCGGCCCATAAATTCGTCGTCCTCTTCGCCCGTCTCAATGGCCAGCTCGTCCTCAAAATCCGGGTCACGGAGCCCATGGTCCCGCTTGATGGCTTCTTGGTAGGATTCCAGCGCCTGCTCGGGATCGTCGCTCTCGTAGGAGAGGTGGGCATGCAGCAGCAAAGCCTCGGCCTCCGGGGCATCTTTGGCCAGCAAATCTTCGAGGATCACCATGGCCGCCGATTCTTTGCCCAGCTCATAGTAGGCCTCGGCCAGGCCCAGTTTGAGGTCGGTGTCGTCTGGAGCGAGGCGTAGGGCGTCTTCGTATTGCTTTTCAGCTTCTTCGAAGCGCTCCATGTCCATCAGCAGCAACCCGATGTGCTTGCGCAGGGGGATGTTTTCGGGCGAATGTTGCAGCGCCTCCAGCAGGTGCTGTAAGTTGCGTTCTCTGGAACCCATAAGCGGGAAAGTTATCAGGGGAAAAAAAGGCTGGCAAGCCGGGGAGGTCTCCCAAACTTTCCAGCCCTGAGATTGGATGCGGAACGGGCCTGAAGGATACGGCCTCCAGGTCAGGGGGGTTAACCACGCATGGCTTTATAGGCATTGACCAGCCCGTTGGTGGAGCCGTCGTGGCTGCTGATACGGGCTTCGCTCTCCAGCTCAGGCAGGATCTTCTTCGCCAGCTGTTTGCCCAATTCTACCCCCCACTGATCAAAGCTGAGGATGTTCCAGATGGTGCCTTGTACGAAAATTTTGTGCTCGTAGAGCGCGATGAGGCTGCCGAGGGTGTGGGGCGTGAGCTGCTTGAAGAGCAGGGAGTTGGTGGGCTTGTTGCCCTCAAAGACCTTGAAGGGCGCGAGGTAATTGATCTCGGCCTCGGTCTTGCCTTCTTCTTCCAGTTCGCTGACCACTTCTGTCCGGGTTTTGCCTTTCATCAGGGCCTCGGTCTGGGCAAAAAAGTTGGACAGCAGCTTGGGATGGTGGTCACCCAAGGGATTGTGGCTGATGGCTGGGGCCAGAAAATCGCAGGGGATGAGCTTGGTCCCCTGGTGGATCAGCTGGTAAAAGGCGTGCTGCCCGTTGGTGCCGGGCTCGCCCCAGATCACCGGCCCGGTCTGGTAGCTGACCGGATGCCCGTTGCGGTCGATGTTTTTGCCGTTGCTCTCCATGTTGCCTTGCTGAAAGTAGGCCGGGAAGCGGTGCAGGTACTGGTCATAGGGCAGAATGGCTTCGGTTTCGGCCCCGAAGAAATTATTGTACCAAATCCCGATCAGCGCCAGGATGACGGGCATATTCTCCCCAAAATCAGCGGTACGAAAGTGCTCGTCCATGGCGTGGGCGCCTTCCAGCAATTCCCGGAAGCGATCGAAGCCGATCACGCTGGCCACGGGCAGCCCGATGGCCGAGCAGACCGAGTAGCGGCCGCCGACCCAGTCCCAGAAGCCGAACATGTTCTTCGGGTCGATGCCAAAGGCCGTGACTTTTTCTTCATTGGTAGAAAGGGCCACAAAGTGCTTGGCGATGTGGCTTTCGTCTTTGGCCTGCTCCAGGAACCAGCTCCGGGCGCTGTGGGCGTTGGTCATGGTCTCCTGGGTGGTGAAGGTCTTGGAGGCGACCATGAAGAGGGTGGTCTCCGGGTCGACCCGCTTGAGGGTTTCGGCGATGTGGGTGCCGTCGACGTTGGAGACGAAGTGGAGGTCAAGGCCTTCTTTCCAATAGGGCCGCAGGGCTTCACTGACCATGACCGGCCCGAGGTCCGAGCCGCCGATGCCGATGTTGACGATGTCGGTGATGGCCTTGCCGGTATAGCCCTGCCACCCGCCGCTTTGCAGCTGCTCCACAAAGGCTTCCATGCGCTCAAGCACGGCATTCACCTCCGGCATCACATCTTGGCCCCCCACTTCGATGGGACGGTTGGCGCGGTTGCGCAGGGCGACGTGGAGCACGGCGCGGTTTTCGGTGCTGTTGATCTTGTCCCCCCGAAACATGGCCTCAATGGCGGCAGGCAGGCCGCATTCGGTGGCCAATTGTCGCAGCAGGCCGAGGGTTTCGACGGTGAGGCGGTTTTTGGCATAATCCAGCAGGATGTCTTCGAACTGAAGGGAGAAAGCTTCAAAGCGCTGCGGATCCTGGGCAAAGAGGTCCTTCATCTGGACGTCTTTGAGGGAATCGAAATGGGTCGAGAGCTGTTGCCAAGCGGAGGTGGCGGTGGGGTCGATCTGTGGGAGGGTCATGGCGTAGGCGTTTTTGATAGGCCTACGAAATTACGGCAAGGGAGGCAGAGAACAAAAGGGAATCGGGACGAGGGGCGGCTTGTACAAGCGTTCAAGCAGATCGAGCCGACCTATCATCAGCAAATTGCTGATCGGAGAGGTATCCCTAACACTGATCACCGTTTAGGGTACTTGCGGCGCAGCCGGGCCAAATCATGCTCAAATTCTTCTTCATCGTAAGAAATATGGATTCCTCTGGCCGCCATGGCCCGCTGAAATTCAAATTGGGATACCCCGGCAAACTCGCTGGCTTTTCCCATGGTGAGAATGCCACGTGAAAACAGAAACAGTCCAAGCTCCAGCTTGAATTCCTCCTCCGACATGTCGGCTTGCTGTAGGATGCTATCGGAAATGATGACGCTCATGGTACGTGCGTGAGGCGGCACGGATGGCAAATCCGCGCCAGGTTGTTTTTTCTTCAGCCTACCCATGGATCGCCTCGCTCGTGCCGTAGCGGGCGATGACTTCGCCTTCGTAGACGAGAAAATCTTCCCAGCGACCCTCTACGTCGACCTTGGGGCAAAGGTCTTTGGCCAGTTTGATGAACATGGTGTAGTGGCGGGCCTCGGAGATCATGAGCTTGTGGTAAAACTGCGCGAGGTCTTGGTCGCCGATGTTTTCGGAGAGGACCTTGAAGCGCTCGCAGCTGCGGGCCTCAATCATGGCGGCAAAGAGGAGCTTGTCGGCCAGGGACTCATCGCGGCCTTTGCCTTTGCGCTTGAGGAATTTGCTCAGCTCGTTGACGTAGGAGTCCTTGCGCTCGCGGCCGAGTTCGTAGCCGCGCTTGACGATCTCGCGGTGTACCATGCGAAAGTGCCCCATCTCTTCTTGGGCCAGGTCGGACATTTTCTCGACCAGGTCTGGGTACTCGGGATACTGCACGATGAGCGAGATGGCAGAAGACGCGGCCTTCTGTTCGCAGTAGGCATGGTCTGTAAGAATTTCCTCAATATTGCCCTCCGCGATGGCTTTTACCCAGCGCGGGTCGGTTTTCATCTTCAATTTTAACATAGGAATTCGCTTTAGAAGGCAAGATACAAAAGCCCGGGCACACCTGCTGCCCGGGCCTGGAGGCAATTTGGGCAGAATTTGATCAGGCACGCGTACCATTCAACCTCCGAATAATACCAAACAAGGCTCATTTTATTACATCTGGATGGTTTCCCTAACGGCATGTAAGATTTTCCGTTAATTTTGAAACATAGATTATTCAAACGCCGAAGCACTTACCAAGAAAAAAGATCCCGGTTGCACCCGGTCAGCGTTTGAATTTCCTTCCGTTCACTTGTAACCAAAAAAGATTATGCTATTGCCCTTCAACTTTACGAACCTCTTCTCTCGCAGCTTGCTCCTAACCCTGCTGACGATCCTGGGCCTGCAACTGAGCGCCCAATCGACCTTCCCTATCGTCTACAATGCCGGCAACTACGGTTGCATCGACGGGGTCTACTCCTACGTCCGCAATGACGCCCCGGCCATCGAAGGCACCAAGATCGGAAGAGCACACGTCTGAACTCCAGTCACGTGAAACGATCTC
>CAZIVQ010000407.1:0-4883 GCA_964542415.1 uncultured Bacteroidia bacterium
TGACGTGGGAAGTCTTCCGGCCCGTGAGGGCCTTGAGTTTTCGGTGCAGCTGCGTACGGCTGATGCTCAGTTCGGCACAAAGCTCCGGAATGCCAAAAGCCTCTTCGCTCAAGTGGGCTTCGACCGAGGCCCTGAGCCGCCCTAGAAACGCGTCCTCCTGTGGATAGGCCTCTTCGGCGGGCGGCAGTTGGGGAAAATCCGCATAGTGCTTTTGCAACTGCGTCCGCAGGTACATGAGATTGGCCACCTGCAAATCCAACTCCTCCGGGTGGAAGGGCTTGGTCAGGTAGGCATCAGCCCCCCGGCGCAGGCCTTGCAGCCGGGAGGCTTGATCGGCCCGGGCCGTCAGCATCACAAGGGGGATATGACTGCTGCGCTCATCGGCTTTGAGTTGCTGGCAGACAGCATAGCCATCCAGTTCAGGCATCATTACATCGCAGATGATGAGGTCGGGGACGTTTTGCTGCGCGGCTTCAATGCCCAGTTTGCCGTTTGCGGCAAATTCTAATCGAAAACGGCTCTGCAGGCAACTGGCAATGTAGCGAGCGACATCTTCGTGATCTTCGATAATCAGGGCCAGAGGGAGGGTCGTATCCGCAGGCCCTTGAAGCGGAAATGACGGCCCAGCCTCGCCCGTCGGCAGGAGAGGTGCTAGGATCAAAGCCTCGGCCAGGGGGGCCTGCCGGGTGATCGGCAAAGAGAAGCTGAAGGTCGTGCCTGCTCCCTCTACAGACTGTACCTGTATGTCTCCTTGCAGGCGATTGATCCACTCCTTGACCAGGGCCAAGCCGATGCCCGCCCCATCGTGGCTACGGCGCCGGCTGGAATCTGCCTGGTAAAAGCGGTCGAAAACATGCGGTAGTTGCGCCGCCGGAATGCCTTGCCCATTGTCCTGGACCTCGATGGCCAACCGGGTTTGTTGCTGGGATACCCTCACGCAGACCTCCCCCCCTTCCGGCGTGTATTTGAAGGCATTGGACAGGAGGTTGTTCAAGATGTCGGCCAGGGCCCGGGGCACCAGGTCCATTGAGAGGGTGGTCAACTGCGATTCGAAGCGCAGGTCAATGTCCCGCGTCTCGGCATAGGACCGGGAGGAATAGACGAGCGCCCGGAGCAGCGGGATGATATTGCCCTGCTGGTATTCCACCGGGATGTTTCCCGCCTCCAGGCGGGCCAGCTCCAGCATTTGGTCAATCAGCCGGAGTAGCTGCCGGCCACTGCGCTCGATGGCTGGCAGCCCTGCCGATAGCCATTCCCCAGGCGCTTCGCTGATCTTGTCCGCCATACCCAGGATAACTGTCAGGGGCGTGCGAAATTCGTGGGTCATATTGGTATAGAGCCGACTCTTGGTTACATCGAGCTCTTTGAGGCGCCTGGCTTCTTCGAACGCCAACCGGCGCTTGAGCTGATAGCGATAGGCTGCTTGGATGGCCAGGAAAGCCAGTAAGGCATAGCCTAAATAGGCCCACCAGGTCTGCCACCAAGGCGGTGAGATGACGATGTCCAGCGCCGTGCCTGACTCGTTCCAGACGCCGTCGTTGTTGGCGGCGATGACCCGAAAGCGGTAGGCCCCTGGGGCCAAGTTGGTATAGCGCACCTGGCGATTCCAGGCGTCCGCCTCGTTCCATTCCTCCTCATAGCCTTCCATGATGAACCGATAGCGGTTTTTGTGCGGCATGGCATAGTTCAGCGCCGCAAAGCGAAAGGTCAGGTCGTTTTGCCAATGCTTCAGCCCCAAATCGGAGGTATGGAGGATCGATTGTGTCAGACGAAAGGTGTCCTCGTTTGCCCCTTGAGGGGAATCGATTTCGACAGGATGGCCGTTGATCTCCAGCTTGGTGAGGTAGACCGGCGGCGGGCGTAGGTTTTGCTGGATGCTGTCAGGAAAAAATCGGACGAGGCGGTTACTTACCCCTGCATAAAGGGCTCCAGATGGCCTCGGGCGAGTTAATAGGCTGAGGCCATGGGGAATGCCAGGCAACTGGAAGGTGGTTATTTCTTCACTGGCTGGATCAAACCGGCATAAACCTGCTCCCGTACTGAGCCATAGCTGCCCCGCAGGCCCCGTGGAGACGTCAAAGATATCATCGTCCGGCAGCGCCGAATTGTAGGTACGCCAGTGCCGGAAATAGCCGCTATCGCCGAGGGGGATATATTGGTTTAATCCCCCTCCCTGGGTGGCCAGCCAGATGTTTCCCTGGGCATCCTCCAGCATCTTCAGCACCACATTGCTGGAGAGTGACTGGATATCTCCTGGCACCTTTTCATAATGGATGGCCTGTTTGGTTTTGGGGTCTATACGGTAAACCCCATTAGCAAAAACAGAGACCCATAATTTTCCTTGCCTGTCCACCAGCTGATTGAGCACGATCTGCTCAGGATTTTCGAACGGAGCCTCAACGAATTGAAGAGATTGCTCCCCTGGGTCGAGAACTTTGAGTCCCGCGAAAGTACCCATCCAGATTTGGCCGAGGGAGTCGCGAGCCAGGGAGCGGACTGCTTCATAAGGCAAGCCTTCTGGCTTCCCATAACGGAGATAGGACAGATTTTTACGGTTCAGGCGATACAGTCCCTTGTGAGAAGCCACCCAAAGCATACCTTTCTGATCTGCCAGCAGGTCCCAGATTAAATTGTGTAGCAGCGAGTTTGGCGATCCATCTTCAAAGAAAATATGGGTAGTACGCCCGGTTTGGGGATCAAAACGATACACTCCATGGCCCAATGTTCCGATCCAGATGATCCCCGCTTCATCTTCTACCACACAACGAAAGTCGGGATAATCCACTTTGAGATCAATGGGCAAGGGCTCGAAGCCACGCAGGTGGGTTTGGAGCTGATCCAGGCCGCTGCCATTGTAACCGATCCACAGGGTAGCCTGGGCATCGAGAAAGAGGCTGCCGATACTCTTGGAGATCAGGCTGCCTTCGACTGAGGGATCAGGCAACAGCCATTCCCATCGATTTTGGGCAGGCGAGAAAAACGCCAATCCCTCCCGGTGCGTACCCAGCCATAAGTTGCCCTCCGCGTCTATTTCCAGAGAACGAATGGCCGGGACCATGTTTTCCTCGGGCGGAACCACCTCCCAGGACCTCAGACTTTCATCTTGTGGATTCAAGGCAAATATCTCGGGAAAATGACCGGCAATCCATAGCTTACCGTCTTTCCCGGGTTTGATACAATAGATCGGACTGCCCGAATGGTCCGCCCCTGGTACCAAATTTTTCGCGAAGCGGTAAACTTGCCCGGTGGTAGGGTTATAGCGAAACAGTCCTTGGTTCCCACTACCTATCCATAGTTGGCCCTGATCATCCTCTGTCAGGCACTCGAGCTTAAGAGGTTTCCTGATGCCCATGCTAAGCGAAGTAAGGACCAGTTCCAAACATCCCCTATTTCGGTTTACCCGAAGCAAACCTATGTCTGTGGCCACCCAGATTCTATCCTGAGAATCGACGAGGATGTCCTGGATCGCCGCCGATTCACTCTCAGGGTTTTGCAAAGGTATGGCAGCAAAACGCTCGCTGAAGCGGTCGAAACAATAAACCCTTTTATCAGCGGCTCCCAGCCAGATGTTGCCTGCATGGTCCTCGGCCAAGCATTTCACAAAAGAATCTCCCAGACTATGCGGATCCAGCGGGTTTTCGGTGAATAGCTCCATGTCCTGCCCATCATAGCGGATCAGGCCTTTGGTCGTCGCCAACCACATAAACCCCAAGTGGTCCTGAAGAATGTCGATGACCTCTCGCTGGTCGATGCCTACCTGAAAGTTGGATACCCGGTTGATAACCAGAGAAGGAGATTGGGCAATAAGCCAGGCCGGAACCCAGCAAAAGGCCAGGACAGAAAGCCAAATGCGTGTACAGGAGATCATGAACAGTCAGCTGGAAGAACGCTAAATGGGGCTAAATCAGGGTAGAGTCGCTCCCACGGATTACAAACCGCGCGAGAATCAAGGAGCGCGGAGGTCAATTCCTTGCTCCCCATAGAAGGTGACATGTGACAACGTCTGCATTAAAATACTTAAGTGTAACTCTAGGAATTACTTTGTTTCTCTTTAAAAAAGAGCCGCAATAAAGACCTCATACCAAGAAGTTTCTGTCTAGGTTTTTATCAAATCAGGCCCAGTCTGGTCGTTTACCTGCAAGTTAGGGGGCATTTTACCGGCAGAATAGGAAAAAACGGACATTTGTAAAGAAGATGAGGTATAAGCGTTAAGCTCTCCCCGCAGTAAACATATGCTTGCAGATTTCCTGGAAAACAGCTATTTTGTACTACGCATTTTTACGAAAATGATATATCAGAAAAAATACTGATGCCCGTACCAGCGCTACGCATAACATAGGCCCTCGCCTTTGACTTGGTCTCCCCCCGCGTGCCAGGGAATCTACGATTCGCCACATTCGGTTTTTCTTTCTGGCCTTCGTACAAGATTTCCCGACAAGCTGGGACAGGTCTGCGCAAGCTCTGAACATATATTTCCTCAGCATTCCCTAACGGATTTTTATTCCGCTTGCATGGATTCTTCTCTGACTAAGGAAACCCCTCCCCTTAACCCTCACCAAGATGCACTACCAGGAATTCCTACCCGCTCCTTCGCTGAGGCCTTACGTCAGGGCCTACGCCTACCTCTCCCACCAGCCTAGACAGCCGGGGGAGCCGTCGATTCAAGACCTCTTTCCCCCTACCCTTACCAAGCAGCTCATCATTCAGCTAACGAGTTCGTCGGCCTTGGTAGGAACCAACGGGGTATTTTACGGGACAGCTCCGGAAAGGTACCTGTCTCCACACATATCGAGGTCCTTTCGCTTCACAAGCAGCGAGGTTTTCAAACTATTCGCGGTGGTGTTTCGCCCCGGGGCATTTCATGCTGTTTTTCCTATCCCCCT
>CAZIVQ010000408.1:0-4880 GCA_964542415.1 uncultured Bacteroidia bacterium
GCAGCAGTAGCAGCGCAGAAAAAAAAGCCAGGGTTTTCATCGTCAGGGATGCTTATGGATTGAGGGAAAAAATATAAAGGGGGATGGGATTTGTCAAGCCGCTTCGCGAATTGAAGGTTAAGTTAACATAAAGTTTTTACTTCGCGATGAGGGGGGCGACCTGCTTTGGGGCCCTTTCCCGGCGCTAATCTGTGATTAGTGCCGATTAAAGCTGGAATTTGTAATTCCCCGCTGGCTCAATGTGCGAACTCGGGAATTACAAATTCCCGGTCTAGGCGCGCCAATTTCAAATTGGCGCGGGAGCAGTGAGCTGAAGTACGGGAAGCGATCGAAGTCAATGCTGCCTAAGGCAGGCGATTCTCCAGTCAAAAGAGAGCAGATAAAGGAAATTAAGCCAATTTTTACCCTACACCCTACACCCTACACCCTACACCCTACACCCTACACCCTACACCCTACACCCCTTCCCCCAGCATCGCCGCGCCAAACACCCCGGCGCTGTCGCCGAGTTTGGGCTTGAGAAAGCGGGTGTGCATCACGGGGTTGAAGACATGGGGGGCCACGGCCGCGACGCCCTCAGTGTAGAGCAGCTCGATGTTGCCCACCCCGCCGCCGACCACGATCACCTCCGGGTCGATGAGGTTGATGACCGGAGCCACCGCTTTGCCGAAAAAGTGGGTGAGTCGCTGCACGGTGGCGGTCGCATGGGGGTCGAGGCCAGCCAGGTGCCGGTCGACGATATCGGGCAGGGACCGCCTGACCCCGCTCAGGCGGGTGTACCAGCGCTCCAGGGCTGGGCCCGAGAGGATGGTTTCCACACAGCCATGCAGGCCTGCGTAGTCCTCGCCCCCCGATTCGTCGAGGAAGTTGTGGCCCCACTCGCCGCCCAGGCCGTGGAGGCCCTCGATAAGCTTGCCATGGGCGACCACGCCCCCGCCCACCCCCGTGCCGAGGATGATGCCGAAGACCACCTCGGCCTGCGGCGCCACTTCGTAGGCCGCGCCCAGCCGGGTTTCGGCCAGGGCAAAGCAGTTGGCGTCGTTAGCCATGGAAATGGGCACCCCCAAGCGGGCCTCCAGGTCCTGCTTGAGCGGCTGCCCGTTCAGGGCGGTGGTGTTGCTGTTTTTGATCGCCTGCGTCTGCGGGTCGAGGGTGCCAGGCGTACCTATGCCCAGGGTTTCCGGTGCCAGGCCGGTTTCCTGCTTGAGGTGGGCGACCAGCGTCACGATGCGGTCCAGGATGTGGGCGTAGCCCCGCTGCCGCTCGGTGGCGATGCGGTGACGGGCCAGCACCCGCAGCGGATACAGCGAAGCCAGCACCACGCCTTCGATTTTGGTGCCGCCCAGGTCGATGCCCCAGAGTGGATTCATGGTGGGAGAGAGATTGAGAGATGAGAAAATAGAGATGAGAAAATAGAGATGAGAGAAAAGAGATGAGAGATGAGAAGGAGCTTGCTTTGAAATAAAAAAGGAAAGGATCGGGATAAAATCCAAATAGCTGGCTTCGGTAAGCGATTCGCGATGTGGAGACAAGCGACTAAGCGACCTGAGACCGGAAGGCTTTTTCTTCTCCTCTGTGACCTCCGTGGTGAAAAGAGGGGAGTTATGGGTTTTTAACGCCAAGAACGCGGAGATGGCGCAAATCATGGATCCCGGTCGCAGATCCCTCGGTCAACCGGGGGGAGAAACCGGGAGGTCGCGGAGTTTGGAGGGTTGACTAATTCTCTGCGAACTCTGCGAAAAAGCTGCGTCCCTCCGGTTTCTCCAGCTAGGAAGGGGGACCACCTTCATCCTGGTGTTTCCGCGTCACCTCGACCGGCTGCTGGCAGCAGAAGGCTGATATTTCTCCAATCCTCTCCGCAGTCCGGGCATTTGCGTACCTTCGCATATGCGCTCACTTCTCTTGCTTTTTTGGGGCCTGCTGTTGTTGCTGTCGGCTTGCCGCTCACAGTCTGCCAGGCCAGTATCGGCTGTGGCACCGAGCCACGACAGCCTGGTCCGCAGCCTTTATGACCAGGGAACCTTGCGCCTGGTCTAGGGAGACCAGCAGGCGGATAGCGGCGCGCGCTACCGGGAGTGGCTCGCCCAGTTTTCTGACCGCCGCAACCGGCTGCAACTGCGGGTGCAGGCCGCCAGCCAGCTCACCCGCGATTCTCTGCTGGATATGCCCCTGATGCTGATCGGTACCCCAGCCAGCAATCCCTGGATCGACTCGCTGGCTCCGGCTTTGCCTTTTGAGTGGAAAATGGGGCAATTTCGCTTCCGGGGCCTTACCCTTGCACAGCCGGGCCAAAGCCTGCAACTTTCCTTTTACCCTCATCCCTGGCAGCCGCATCAGGCTTTGTTGGTGCTGACGGGGCTGAGCGACAGCGCCGTGTTGGGGCGCTTGGCGGACCGCAATACCTACGGCTGGGGCGGCCTGCCGTGGAACGGCTGGGACTACCAGGTACACGACGAAGGCCGCCGGGTGCTGCTCGGGCAATTCGATGGGGATTGGCAAGCCGACCCTGCCCGCGAATGGCGCTTTGCTGAGATCGACCGGCCTACGCTGCGTACGCCGCATTTTCACTGGTATGTACACGAAGGCGGCCCCGAGGGCGAGCGGCTGCGCCAACTGGCCGACAGCGCCGAAGCCCGGGCCCGACGGTTGGCAGCGTTTTTGGGAAATGCCCAGCCAACCTTCCCCGTTGCCTACCATGCCTACGGCTCGGCCGAGCACAAGGGCCTGCTCATGGCCAACATGGAGCGCAGCCACCTCGTGCCCGCCGACCGGGAAGTACACGTCATTCACCATTCTGCCTATGGCGAGCTACCGCCGCTACACGAGCTTACCTTGCTGCTGCGAGACCAGCTCGGCGAGGCGGCGCACCCGGGGCTGGAGACCGGCCTGCTGTTGCAGCTGCTGCCTACCTACCTGCGCGATGGCTACCGGGCCTGGGCCGGGCGGCTGGCCCGCTCCGGCAATGCCCTGAGCCTGGCGCAGCTGTGGGCCAGCCCGGAAGATGACGCGGCTTCGAGCCTGGTGGTGCCCATCATGGCCGGGGCATGGGTGAGTTGGTTGCTCGATCGCTGGGGTCGGGAAGAATTCCTCGCCCGCTACGGCAGCTGGCAACCCGAGTCCGTCGAACTTGCAGCCCTCGAAAGCGACTGGCAGGCCTACCTGCAAAAACTGGCCATCACGGCTCCGCCGGTGCCGAAGCGACAGCCCAAGTTGCCCTACTTCAAGGGCATGACCCTGGCCCATGAGGGCTACCAGGTTTACAACGGGTATGGCTCCCGCCTTTCGGCCGAGGCGCTCGACAGCTTGCAGGCCTTGCAGGTAAACGCGGTGGCCATCGTGCCCTACACCGGCAGCCGAAGCGTGAGCGAGCCGGTTCCGTATGGGTTTTTTGCCGGGCCGGGCTCCGAGAACGATGCCAGCATCGTGGAGACCCTGGCGCAGACACGCACGCGGGACATGTGGAGCTTGCTCAAGCCGCAGATCTGGTTTCGCGGCCATTGGCCGGGGGCGGTAAAGATGCAGTCGGAGGCGGATTGGGCGGCTTTTATGGGGCATTATCGCCGCTGGATCCGACACTACGCCATCTTGGCGGAGGTCTACGGAGCGGACCTGTTTTGTGTGGGGGTAGAATTTGTGGAGGCGACCCTGGCCCAGCCCAAAGCTTGGCGCAGCTTGGTCGGGGATATGCGGCAGCTCTATGGCGGTCCGGTGACCTACGCCGCCAACTGGGGGCAGGAGGCGGAGCAATTGGGATTTGCTGAGGCCCTGGATGTGGTGGGGGTAAATTGCTACTACCCGCTGAGCGAAAGCGAGCAGCCGACTCAGGAAGAATTAGAAGAAGCCTGGTCGCGGATCGAGGCAAAAATGCAGGCTTTGACGGCGCGCACTGGCAAGCCGGTGGTCTTGACCGAGATTGGATTTCGTTCTGTGACTGCGCCTTGGCAAGCCCCGCATGCCGAGGCGGGGGAGCAGACCTACGACGAGCAGGCGCAGGCCCGGGCGTACCGGCTGGTGCTAAACGGCTTGCGGGGGCAGGCGTGGTGTGGAGGGTTGTTTTGGTGGAAATGGCCCACCTACCTTGCTTACAGCGAGCGCAACCCCCGCAGCTTCACCCCGGCAGGCAAAGCCGCCCAAGCGGTGCTGCGGGAAGCCTATGCGGCCCCGGATTTTCCTGGAGAAAAAAGGCGCGAGTAGCGGTTGGCTACCGATTTTTCCCAAAAATCAAAATTTCCCCTAATTTTGCTGCCCAACCAACCGCTGGAATTGCAGCCACACCATGGAGGAAAAGCGCGATGCGTACATCAAGGAAAGCCTGAAGCTGTTTTTAAAACACGGGGTAAAAAGGGTGACCGTGGGGCAGCTCACCAAGCAGCTCAACATTTCGAGCAAGACGCTCTATGTGCTTTTTGGGGATAAAAACGGGCTGGTGAAGGCCTGCTTCGAGCTCTATAAAGCCAACTCGCGCAGGGCCTACCTGGGGTTGCAAGGCGAATCGGAGAACGTCGCGGAGCTGATGGTGCGCTTTTACCACATGCTGGTGGAGGCGCTTTCGCGGATGAATCCGCATTTCTTCGCGGACATCGCGCGGTATTTTCCGGCCGTTTGGGACAACGACGAGGCCTTCAGCCAGCACCAATCGCGGGAGCTGATCGAGCGGGGGGTGGCCGAGGGCATCTTCGTGGCGCACCTGGACCCGGAAATCTGCGCGGAGACGCTGACGATGCTCCTCAGCTCAATGTTTACCCGCGAGCGGCTGAACGGGACCAGTACCGACCACCTGCTGACTAACGTGATCTGGCCCTACGTGCGAGGCCTTTGCACCGCCGCGGGCCTGGCCGAATTTCGGAAATACCGCCATCAGCTGGAGTGAGATGTTGAGA
>CAZIVQ010000409.1:0-4880 GCA_964542415.1 uncultured Bacteroidia bacterium
GCGGCCGCAGGAAGCAGGGATTTTTTCATGATAACCGGGGTTGATGATGATAGAATAGGACGGAAAAAGTGCGTTTGTCCATCTATCGAGGGCGCGGAGAAGAGGTCATCATGTTTTTTGGGAATGGGTGCTTTTAAGGACTAGCAGACAGTTCCTTTTATCCATTCTTCTGTTGAGATGTTTATCTTATTGCCAAATCTGGCCTAATTTTCCGGCCGGGTAGGGAACTTCCCTTGCCTGGTCCTCTTACTGGCGTAGCGC
Source organism: uncultured Bacteroidia bacterium (assembly GCA_964542415.1). Classification (GTDB taxonomy): domain Bacteria; phylum Bacteroidota; class Bacteroidia; order J057; family J057; genus CAZIVQ01. Next base: position 262 of record CAZIVQ010000409.1, read on the forward strand.
ATAGAATTTTCTCTATACCCGGCCCAACTTCCCCCCTGCAATTGCGTGTAGAAAGGAATCTTCCTGTATCCACCCCAATTTTTTTCTGATGATGTATCGCCCTTCCCGTCTGATCCATATTTGGCTGGGGCTGTTTTGGCTCAGCTTCATTGGCCTCCAGGCCCAGCCAGCCTACCGCTTCAGCAACGCCATTCCGGTGCAGGATGGCAGCGGCAATGTCCTGCCCCACGCCTGGGCCGGCGGCACCAGCAACCCCCAATTTTCCTCAGTCGACCTCAACCACGACGGGTTCCTCGACCTTATCTACTTCGAGCGGGACGGCCGGTACTTCGTACCCTTCATCAATGAAGGCCTGCCCGGACAGGTAGCCTACCGCTACGCGCCGGAGTACCGCCGCCTCTTTGATGACTGCGAGTGCATCCAATGGGCCCAGGCCCGCGACTACAACTGCGACGGCCGGGTCGACCTCTTCTGCGGGGCCCAGTCGGGAGAAAATTTCCGCGTCTACGACAACACGATCGTGCCCGATCAGGACGGCAACGACTCCCTGGTTTGGGTGCTAAGCTACAACCGCTTGCAGACCCAGCTCAGCGCGCCTCAGCCCATGTATACCAACCGCATTGACTTGCCTGCCATCGTCGACATCGACTTCGATGGGGACCTCGACGTAGTAGCGAGCCAGACTGGCTTTTCGTTCATGGCCTTGCACCGCAACATGGCCATGGAGACCTACGGCCGCTGCGATACCCTTGTCTTCACCCGCGATACCGGTTGTTGGGGCTTTTTTCGCGAAAGCAATACTGACAATACCCTCATCGTGGCCGATACCATCTTTTGCCAGCGGGGCGGGGACCCCGAAAATGAGATCGGCCTGCGCCACGAAGGTACCGCCTTGCTGATCTTCGATGCCAATGGCGATTCCCTGCTCGACTGCATGTTGGGCGATGTCTCCTACAACGAGGCGACCATTGCCTACAACAACGGCGACCAACAAACGGCCTTTATGGACAGCTGGGAGAGTTTTTTTCCCAGCTATGACTCATCCTTTTACCTCTCGACCTTCCCGGCTTTTTTCTATGAAGATGTGAACAACGATGGGATTCGCGACATGATCATCGCCTCCAATGCCTCCAAGGGTCTAGTCATGGATAAAGGGGTAGAAAATGTCGAAGGGGTGGTCCTTTACCTCAACAACGGGCAGGATGACGACCCCTTTTTCAGCTTTCAGGGGCGGACCTTCATCGGGAGCGAGCAGCTCGACGTAGGCAGCATCAGCACCCCCGCTTTCTTCGACCACAACGACGACGGCCTCTGGGACCTGCTGGTCGGAACGGAATCGGCCGACTACCTGCGGCCGGGCGCTACCGATACCGAGCGGGAGTTTCAGTTGCGGCTATATGAGAATGTGGGCACAAATGTAGCCCCGGCTTACCAACTCATCGACGACGACTACCTCGATTTCAGCAGCTTGCCCGTACCGGTGGAGGCCAGTGCCCCTACAGCCGGCGACCTTGATGGGGATGGCGACCAGGACCTGCTGATCGGGACCGGGCCGGGCCGCATCCGGCATTACGAAAACGTATCGGCACCCGGCGCAGACGCGGTCTTCGTGATGATGACCGACCGCCTGCTCGATGCCGACGGCGATCCCATTGATCCGGGTATTTTCTCGGCCCCGGTGCTCTACGACATCGACAGCGACGGCGACCAGGACCTCTTTGTAGGCGAAGGCTACGGGAAAATTTATTTCTACGAAAACATCGGCAACCAGCAGAATTTTTCCTTCAAGCTCCGCACTGACCGCTGGGGCCGCATCAAGGTCTCCAACGTCTCGGGCAACAACCTCTCGGGCGTGTCCAAGCCCGCCTTTGCCGACTACGACGGCGACGGCCAAACCGAGCTGCTGCTGGGGACGGAATTAGGATGGGTGCTGGTCTACGATCAGATTTCCACCGGCCTGACCGATAGCCTGATCGTGAGCGACACCCTGATGAACATGGACTTCGGCAATCTCAGCGCCCCGGCGACCGCGGTGCTCGATACCTCGGGCCTGCCGACTTTCCTCATCGGCAACCGCAGTGGCGGGCTGCATCTTGTGCGGCCGGTCAAGGCCGATACCGTCATCACCAGCACGGAGCCCAACATGCCGGTCGCTGCGGCCTTTGAGCTATTTCCCAACCCTACCACCGGGCAATTGCACCTGCACTGGGAGCGCCCGGCAAACCAGTCGCGGCAAGTGCAGCTGCTCGACCCGCTGGGCCGGGAGGTAGGGGCCTGGACCAGCCGGGAAACCCGGCTGCTGCTGGACCTTAGTTTCCTTAAGCCCGGGCTTTATTTGCTCCGGGTAAGGGATGAACAGGGAACCCGGGTGGAGAAGATCTTGCGCCAGTAGCAGGGGCGAGCAGACGGGGCCGGTGCGCCTCCTTCTCACCAAAAATTGGGAAGTTACTCCGGGGAATGTGACCTTTGGGTTGAACGCGACGGGAACGGAAAGCAGGAAGCAGGGAACCGGGGAAAAGGGTCTCTCTGCGAAGAAGGGACCGAAGGGCCGCCCCGTCCAACTATTTTCCATTCTCCCTATTTTCACCCATGATCCACATCCTCGACCTCCACTTCCAGACCGACCACACCATCGCCAGCTTTGTCGTCGAGACGGCCGAAGGCCCGGTCCTGATCGAAACCGGCCCGCATTCGGTGCTGGCTTACCTCGAAAATGGCTTGGCAGGCCTTGGCTACCAACTCAGCGACATCAAGCATGTGCTGCTGTCCCACATCCATTTCGACCATGCGGGCGCGGCCTGGGCGCTGGCGCAAGCGGGGGCGCAGGTACACGTACACCCTTTTGGCTACCGGCACCTGCTCGATCCCACCAAGCTCTACCAAAGTGCCAAGCGCATTTACGGCGACCAGATGGAAGCCCTCTGGGGAGACATGCAGCCCATTGCCGAGCCGCAGTTGCACGAGGTAGCCGACGAAGCCGAACTGGTCATCGGGGAGCACACCTTCAAGGCCTGGCACACGCCCGGCCATGCCGTACACCACATCGCCTGGCAGTTGGGGGAGGTGGTTTTCACCGGTGATGTAGCCGGAGTAAAAATCGGGGAGGGACCGGTGGTGCCGCCCTGCCCGCCGCCCGACATCAACCTAGAAGACTGGAAGGCCTCCCTGAATCGCCTGCGGGCGCTGAAGCCCCAAGCGCTTTACCTCACCCACTTCGGGCAGGTCACGGACTCCGAAGCCCATTTCGCCCAACTCGAAACCATGCTCGACGATTGGGCCGCCTGGATCAAACCGCATTGGGAAGCAGGCAAGTCGCCCTCCGAGGTCACGCCCGATTTTCAGGCCTACGCTGCCACTCAACTCCGCAAAGCCGGACTCGATGCCCATCAGATCGACCAGTACGAAGCCGCCAACCCCGCATGGATGAGCGTGGCCGGGCTGATGCGGTATTGGAAGAAAAAGGCTGAGCAGGCTGAGCAGGCTGAGGGATAACCACAGCGGGCACCAAGGTTTTTTACCAAGGGAACAGAGAAAGGAAAATTGATTCCTGACCCTTGAAACCTGTTTTTTGGTTGCAGGTAACGCTGTCAGGGCAAAAACAGGACCGGTGAGGAGCCCTGACAGCGTGTCATCCCTGTCCACTGTCCACTGCTCACTGAAAACTGATCTACCCTCTTTGCCTACCAGCTTCGGCCAGCACGATGCCCGCCGCCACCGACACGTTGAGGGAGTTGACTTCGCCTTTGAGGGGAATGGCCATAAGGGTATCGACGCGCTTAAGCAGGGTATTGGAAATGCCTTTTTCTTCGGAGCCAAGCACCAGGCAGACCGGCCCGGTGAGGTCGGTTTCGTAGAGGCTTTGCCCAGCCTTTTCGGTGCTGCCGATGACCTGCACCCCGTAGGCCTGCATCATGAGGACGGCATCGACGAGGTTAGCTTCGCGGCAGAGGGCGAGGTGGTGCAGGGCCCCGGCTGAGACTTTGACCGCATCTGCGTTCACGGCCGCGCTGCCCTGATTTGGAATGATGAGCGCATGCGCGCCCAGGCACTCGGCCGAGCGGGCGATGGCCCCGAAGTTGCGCACGTCGGTCACGCCGTCGAGCATCACCAGCAGGGGTACCTCCCCGATTTCTTGCAGGGCTAGCAGCGTGCCCTCCAGCGGCTGAAACGGCACCGCCGCCAGCTGGGCTATGACCCCCTGATGGTTGTTGCCGCGACTCAGGCGCTCGAGCTTCTCCCCCGGCACCGACTGCACGGGCACCCCGGAGGTCTGTGCCACCTCGCGCAGCTCGCGGGTGCGCTCCCCGCTTTCGTCGCGGTGCAAGAAAATCTTGTCCAGGGTGCGCCCGGCCCGCAGGGCTTCGAGCACCGGGTGCAGGCCGTAGATCAGGGTCGGTTTGCTAGAGGCGGAACGGTTCTTTGCCATCAGAGGTAATTTTCGGCAAAGGTAGGCATTTTTTCAGGATGGAGGGCGGGGCATGCCCTATCCTCAAGAAGCGAAGCAAGCCGCCGGGCTTGGGGAGGTGATCCGCCCCATTCCGAGCTAGGGCTTGCCCATGCCAATGGCTTGTTCATTTTTCGATCGTGTCCGCTTATTTTCGCCCTGATACGATGTTTAG
>CAZIVQ010000410.1:0-4877 GCA_964542415.1 uncultured Bacteroidia bacterium
AGTGGGCAGTGGACAGAGAACAGTGGACAGTGGACAGTGGACAGGGGGTAAATATGAGAAAACCCGGGCGAAAGGGAAAGGGAAGATGACGGTTAGTCTGGCTCGGCTTCCGCCGCTTGGTCTGCTGCTTTTTCTTTTGCCGCTTTGATTTTGGCTTTCAAGGCTTCCCGTTCTTGCTTGAGCTGGTCGATTTTTGTTTCCAAGGCTTGAAGGGGCTCTTCTTTCTCCTCGATTTCTGCCGATTCCTGGGCCTTTTCAAACACTTTTTCCCCTGCTTCCGCTTCCGCTTCCTTTTCCACCTTCACTTCCTTCACTTCCGCTGCTTCTTTTGCCGCTTCAATTTCGTTTTTTAAAGCTTCCTGCTCTTGCTTGAGCTGGTCGATTTCTGTTTCCAGGCTGGCCTTTTCTGCCTGATGAGGGGCTTCCTTGCGTAGCTTTTTCCGTTGTTCGATTATTTTCTCCAGGGCTATAATGCGGTCTTTTTTCTCCTCGATTTTTGCCGATTCATGGGCTTTGTCAAATACCCTTTCTTCAGGCGATACTTCGGCTTTCTCTTTCGGAGGGGCTGATCCCTCGGTTTTGGCGGGGATCATCACCAGCTCATCGACCCGGCGCTGGTTCATGAAGGTCGGAGAAACGATCTCGATCCCGGCCTCGTGCAAAGCGTCCATCACCGCGCCATTGAGTTGGGAATGGATAGAAAAATATTTGCTGCTGTCTTCGGTAAACCCATGCACCTTGTACACCACCGAAAAATCACCCAGGCTGAGGATATAGACATAGGGGTCATGGAGCCCGACCTGCTCAGCTGCCCGGACCAGCACCTCCGCGATCTGCCACCGGGGCACATCATAGCCGAGGGAGACGGTGGCGGAAATGACTGACTGGTTGGACCGCACCACCTTGACCGGATGGCTGGAGATGTAGAGGTTGGGCAGGGACATGAAATTGCTGTCTTCGAGCTGGATTTCGGTATGAAACACGCTCTGCCGGGTGACGCGCCCGGTGAGGTCGTTGACGGTGATCAGGTCGCCATTGCGAAAGCGGTTCATGGATTTGCTCATCAGGCCCGCGAGCAGGTTGCCGAGCAAGGTAGTAGAACTCAGGGCGATGGCGGAGCTGATGAGGATGCCGAGCAGGCTCAGAATCTGCCCTTTCACCTCGCGCTCGATGGGGAGGCTCAAGACAAATACCAGCAGGCCGACCAGTACCATGACCGCCGCAAGGCTGCGCCGGATGAGGGTAATGCGGGCAGAGGAGCGCTTCATCAGCCGGAACAGGTAGCCGTTGAGCAGCAGCAACACCACCACCCCCAGTACCGTACCTGCGGGGGCAAGGAAGCTTTGGAGGGTATCGAGAGGGGCAGATAGGTCCATGAAGAACAGGAGGAAGGGGTAAGCTACAGAAAAATGGGGAAAGGCCCGGATTCAAAATGCCTCAAATTGCGTATCTTGGCTTGAGCTTATTCGCCAACGCTATGTTTATGACCACGACCACCGACCGCTACATCAACCTCTTCACCGATTTTGGCTTCAAGAAGCTGTTTGGGGAGGAGCCGAATAAGGATTTGCTCATCGCTTTTCTCAATGAATTGCTGGGCGAACAGGAGCAGATCACAGACTTGAGTTACCTGAAAAATGAGCGCTTGGGCCAGCATCAGGGCGAGCGCCGGGCCGTTTATGACCTTTACTGCACCAACGATCGGGACGAAAGGTTCATCGTGGAGGTGCAGCGGGTCAAGCAAGAATTCTTCAAGGACCGCAGCGTCTACTATTCCACTTTTGCCGTTCAAGAGCAAGCCCAGCGTGGCAAAGGCTGGCAATATGAGCTGAAAGGCGTGTACACCATCGCCATCATGGATTTTGTCTTTGATGGGGAGGAGCCCGAGAAGCTCGAACACCGGATCAAATTGATGGACGTAGCAACCCACCGGGTGTTTTATGACAAGTTGACCTTCATCTACCTGGAAATCCCCAAGTTCACCAAGCCGGTCGAAGCGCTGGAGAATGACTTCGATCGCTGGCTGTTTGCCTTTAAGAACCTCCATCGCCTGCGGGAAATGCCTCCGGAACTGGAAGCAGGAATTTTTAAGAAACTTTTTGCCGTAGCAGAAATCGCTCGCATGGATGACCTGGAGCGCCACACTTACCAGGAAAGCCTCAAGGACTACCGCGACCTGAAGGGGGCCATCGATACGTCTTTTAAGGAGGGTAAAGAAGAGGGAAAAGAAGAAGGAATAAAGGAGGGGATGAAAAAAGGCGAAAGAGAAAAAGCCCTGGACATCGCCCGCAGCTTGCTCAAACATGGCCTGGCCCTCGAAGCCATTTCTCAGATAACTCAGTTGCCCCTCGACCAAGTCAAGGCCCTCGCTGCTGAGGCATAAATCCGATCCTTTTACCTTCCGTTATTTCCATGCACCGTCTTTCCTTGCTGTGTCTGCTGACCGGGCTGCTCGCCTGCCAGGCCCCCACCTCCACCGAAGGCCCCGCCGGCCCCCGCTTCGAACTGAGCCTGGCCGAGGGCCTGGCCGACTCTGCCCTCGACGGCCGCCTCTTGCTGCTGCTGAGCAAAAACGGTGACAGCGAGCCGCGCTTCCAGCTCTCCGACGGCCCGCAAACGGGCCTGGTCTACGGCGCCGATGTCGAAAACATGCTTCCCGGGCAAGCCGTGGTCATTGATGCCGATACCTTCGGCTATCCTATCGAGAGCCTGGCCGACCTGCCCGCCGGCGAATACTACGTTCAAGGCCTGCTGCACCTCTACGAGACCTTCCACCTCAGCACCGGCCACACCGTCAAGTTACCCATGGACCACAACGAAGGGCAGCAGTGGAACCGTTCCCCCGGCAACCTCTACTCCGAGCCGCAACGGCTCACCATTGACCCCGCCAAGGGCGAAACCTATCGCCTGGTCCTGGACCAGGTCATTCCACCCATTGATTCGCCCCAAGACACCAAATACGTCAAGCACATCCGCATCCAGAGCCCGCGGCTGACCGAATTCTATGGCCGACCCATGTACCTGGGCGCTCACGTGCTGCTGCCCCACGGCTTCGACGCGCATCCTGAGGCACGCTATCCGCTGGCCATCAACCACGGCCACTTCCCTAACGACTTCTGGGGCTGGCGCACCACGCCGCCCGACCCCAACTTGGAGCCGGAATTCAGCGAGCGCTTTGGCATCGACGGCTACAACCTCATCCAGCAGGAGCTGTCCTATCAGCTTTATCAGGACTGGACCAGCGACACCTTCCCCCGGGTCATTGCCATCGAAATCCAGCATCCCACGCCCTACTATGACGACAGCTATGCGGTCAACTCGGCGGCCCAAGGCCCCTACGGCGATGCCATCACCTACGAGCTGATTCCCTACATTGAGCAGAAATTTCGCGGCATCGGCGAAGGCTGGGCGCGATTCCTCTACGGCGGCTCCACTGGCGGCTGGGAGGCCCTGGCGGCGCAGGTCTTTTATCCCGACGAATACAACACCTGCTACGCCGCCTGCCCCGATCCCATCGACTTCCGGGCCTATTGCCTGGTCAATTTGTATGAGGACAAAAACGCCTACTACCTGCCGGGCGATTTCAAGACCGTGGAGCGTCCCGGGCACCGCGATTCGCTAGGCCAGGTCAACGCCACCCTGCGGCAGATGAACTATCGCGAGCGGGCCCTCGGCAGCAAAGGCCGCAGCGGGCAGCAATGGGACATCTGGCAGGCGACCTATTCGCCTTTGGGCGAAGACGGCTACCCCCAGCCGATCTGGGACAAGGTCACCGGCGAGATCGACCCCGAGGTGGCGAAGTATTGGCAAGAAAACTACGACCTCGCCTACATCCTTAAGCGCGATTGGGCCACCCTCGGCCCCAAACTCAAGGGCAAAATTCATATCTACTGTGGCGACATGGACAACTATTACCTCAACAATGCCGTGTACCTGGCCGAGGAAATTCTGGAAAATACCAGCAATCCCTATTACGATGGCGAAGTCGACTACGGCGACCGGGCCGAGCACTGCTGGAATGGCGACCCCACCCGCTCCAATGCTTACTCGCGCTTGCGCTACCACCAGATGTTTATCCCCAAGTGGACGCGCTGGGTGCAGGAACATGCTCCGGCGGGGGCGGACCTGACGAGCTGGCGATACTGATCAGAGCGACACGCCCAGGCCCAAACGAAGACGAAACGCCTCCACGGGAAATGCTTCAGAGGCCATGGTAGCCACTTCCTGTTGCCAGGGCAGGATGCTGGGGTCTTCTTTCCAGGAACTTTCCTGGGAAAATTTGACCAGCGCAAAAGGCAACTCAGCCACCAGGTAGCTCCGGTCATTCAACCAACAGCGGAGCCCCGGAACGAGATTGAGCTGGGTACGGAGGCGGATATGCTGGGCGACAAAGTAGTCGCTTTGTTGCGGCTCGAAGCGGCTGAAATCCGTGCGCAGGAGGGCCGAAGCTCCGACGAAAGGCTGAAAACGAGCCTCGGCCGGCACAAAAGTCCAGTCGTATTGTGCGCGCAGGCCCAGGCCGCCTTGGCGAGCCAACCCAGGCACGGGAGAAAGGCTGGGCTCCTTGATTTCTTGCTTCGTCCAGGTGGGATGGTTGAGTTCCAATAAGAGGCTATGGCCTCGGGGCAGTTGACGCATCAGGGCGATGGACCATTGCCCCATCGCAACCTCTGGGCGCTGGTAAGCGGCCTCCAGGGTTCCGTGGATACGCAGGGTAAAGGGGTTGGCTGTCTGGTCAGGCTGGGCCTGGACCAGCGAAAGGGCGAAAAGCAGGGGGAGCATCAACCTGAGTAGAGCGGGCATGGCAGTTATTTTTCCAAAAGTAAGTAACGCGAGAAAAATAACCTCCCGATTTTGCGCAGAGATCTTGTTCGCAG
>CAZIVQ010000411.1:0-4877 GCA_964542415.1 uncultured Bacteroidia bacterium
TCTGTCCTCAAAGACGCCGACCCCTACCTCCATTTTTTCCTTATCACCGGCGTCTCCAAGTTCAGCAAGGTCTCGCTCTTCTCGGACCTGAATAACCTCAACGACATCACCCTGGTAGACCAGCACGCAAGCCTGACGGGCTATACCCCTGAGGAGCTGAATCACTATTTTGCCGAGGATTTTCCGGCATTGGCGAAGGCGAATGGCAAAGACATTCCCGCAATCAAAGCTGACATTCAGCAGTGGTACAACGGCTACCAGTGGGCCATCGGCCAGCCAGTCTACAACCCCTTTTCGGTGCTGAACCTGTTTTACTCCCATCGTTTCGCCAACTTCTGGTGGGATACGGGCACGCCGACTTTTTTGCTTGAGGCGCTGGAGCGAGAATTTCAATTTGACCTGAGCGAAGTCGAGGCAGGAGCGACCATTTTCGAAAGCTACACCCTCGATAACCTCGAGTGGAAAAATCTCCTTTTCCAAACAGGCTACCTCACCCTTACCGCCTACGATCCCGAGGTACGGCTTTACACTTTGGGCTATCCCAACCTGGAGGTCAAGGACTCCATGTTCCAACATCTGCTGGCCAGGTACCGGCATGGCAATACCAGTGATACCCAAATCATTTTCGCCCGGCTCAAACAGTCCCTTGACCAGGGCGACCTGGAAACCGTCATCGCGCAGATAAACCTCGTTTTTTCCACCATCCCCTACCAGATCTTCGACCAGAAACGGGAGGCCTTCTTCCACGCCATCCTGCACATCACCTTCCAGGGCCTGGGGCTGCTCACGCAGTCGGAGGTGAGCACCGCCCATGGCCGGGTCGATACCGTGGTCCAAAGCAAATCCGGCGTCTACGTGATGGAATTCAAGCTCGACGAGCCAGTCAAAGCGGCCTTGACCCAGATCCGCGACAACCGCTACGGCTCGCCCTTCCTGGGGCAGGGACAACCTGTGATCGCCCTGGGGGTGAGCTTTTCTTCAGAGAAAAAAGAAGTGGCCGCATGGGAGGCCATGCCGTATGAGGAATTGCTGGTGAATGAGTGAGAACTCATTGCTTTGCTCAAGGTAAAAACTTCGGCGGGCGGCTCTCCTCTCCCCTCCCCCATGCGGGATTGGGCTCGGGGCCCATTTCCAGCACCAATTCTCCGCCAGCCACCAGCTCCTCATGGGTGAGGTACACCCGCTGGAAGGGCTGCCCGTTGAGGGTGGCTGTTTGGATAAAAGCGTTTTCCCAGCTTTGGTGGTTGGCTACTACCGTAAAATAGCGATTCTCTCCTACCCTGATGCTGGCCTCCTCAAACACCGGGCTGCCCAGGATGTAGTAGGGGGTTCCGGGCGTTACAGGATAGAAACCCAGCATACTAGCTACCGCCCAAGCCGAAAGCTGTCCCGCATCGTCGTTGCCATTGAGGCCGCCGGGACCGGTGCCATACTCACGGGCCAGGATGTTGCGCACTGCCTGTTGGGTCTTCCAGGGGGCCCCGGCCAAGGCATAGAGGTAGGCGGTCTGGTGGCCGGGCTCGTTGCCGTGCCAGTACCAGTCGCGGACAAAAAAGGAATCGAGTTGCGCCACAAAAGCTTCTTCGCCGCCCATGAGCGTAACCAGACCAGGAATATCCTGGGGCACATACCAGCTATACTGGGCGGGGCTGCCTTCGGTGATGAAGTCAACCTTCTGACCAGGAGCAAAAGGTGCTATCCAACGGCCATCGGCATAGCGCCCCCGCACCCAGCCAGATTCGGCGTCAAAGACATGGTGGTAGTTCGCGGCTCGCTGTATCAGGGTCTGATAATCCGTAGCTTCTCCCAGTTTTTGCGCAATTTGGGCCAACACAAAGTCATTGTAGGCATACTCAAGGGTACGCGACACCTGCTCCCGCTGGTGAAAGGCATCGGGTACGCTATCTTCAAGCGGAATGTAACCATATTTCAGGTAGCTGCTCAAGGCCCGCCGCCCCTTGCCATCAATATATTCCTGCCGGTCTGCCGGAGACTCGAAGGCATTTTTGCGCAGGTAGGGCCAGGCCCTGGCCAAATCAAAGCCGGGCACGCCTTTTACCGCTGCATCGCCCAGAATGGCCCCGGTATGGTCGCCGATCATGGCTGCGGTATAATGGTTCCAGCAAGGAAAAATGGGCATCCAGCCTCCCTGCTCTGCTTTCAGGATCAGCGACTGCATCATTTCGCCTGACTTTGGGGGGTCAAAGAGGTTCAGCAGCGGGTGCAGGCAGCGGTAGGTGTCCCAGGCGGTGTAGTCGGCGTAGTAGGTACCCTTCTCCATCTGTTCGATTTCGCCCTGCCCAGCAAAACGCGGGTAGGTGCCGCTGACGTCGCTGAAAGTACGCGGGAGGAGCAGCATGTGATAGAGGCTGGTGTAGAAAATCTGCTTCAGGGCCGGTTCCGCTCCTTTGATTTTTACCCCTGCGAGGGCAGCCTCCCAGGCCGCTTGGGCCTCAGCTCGCACTTGGGCCAGCTCCCAATGAGGAATCTCAGCGACCAGGTTTTCCCGGGCTGCTTCAACACTGGTAAACGAACCCCCTATCCGTATCTGGACGGCCTCTTGGGCTTCCGGCCAGCGCAGCAACAGAGCCACCGCTTCCCCTTTTCCCCGTATTTCATTTACCCCCGCTTGCCGTTCATTTCCCCGAAAAAACTGCCTGTCCACGGGAGCCTGCTCAACCTGCACCACATAATGCCCGCTGAAACCCGCTGACTTTCCCCATCCCTGATAAATGCGATGCACCGGATTGGAGATATGCACCTCCTGCCGGGCGGCATCGTAACGGATATATCCCTCACCCTCGTCACTGTTGGGCTCCAGAACCAGCCAGCGCTGCCCACCGGGACCGAAGGTGACCCGGATCAGAGAGCTACGGTTGAGGGCACTCATTTCTACTTTCAGCCCTGCCTCAGGCAAATCCAGGGCATAGTAAGCTGGTTCGGCCGTTTCCCGGTCGTGGTCCAGCGGCTGCCCCCGCTCGGCAGGTTGCCAGGCGGGGTTTTCGCCCCGCAGCGGCATCAGGCTCATGCTGCCGTAGTCTTGCACACAGCTGCCGCTGACAAAATGTGAGGCCCGGATACCGGTGAAGAGGCTGTCGGGGTAGTAATAGGGCGAAATGCACTTTTCCTCGGTATTTCGGGTTTGCGGCGTCCAGTTGTGCATGCCGTGGGGCACGCCTGTGGCAGGAAAAGTCTGGCCTTTGCCTTCATTTTCCACCGGCTGAGTGCCCGCGAAAACGTTGTGGATATTAGAAGGAGCCGAGCCGATGTAGGGATTGACCGAGGCGTAGGCTTGGCTCGGTTCAGGATTGGGATCTTGCGCCTCCTTACAACTGGCAAACAACCAGCTCAAGGCAAGCATTCCAAACCACCGGAACCAGGATGAGGAGAGGAAAGTAACTATCATGGCTTCAAAAATTCACAAAAAACGCGAAGAAAGAAATTCGGAGGCAACCTTTCAACTCACTTCCCCTGGCTCTCGATCAGCGCCTCACACCGCTGCCGCAACCGCAGTAACGTGTTCGTGTGAGCTGGATCATCGGCCAGGTTGTGGCGCTCCTCGGGGTCTCGCTGGAGGTCGTAGAGTTCTTCGTGGAAAGGGTCGGCGCGGTAGCGAAAGTATTTGTAGCGCTCTGTGCGCACCCCTTCGCTCTGGGGAATGTAGGGCATGTCGAAGAGGTGCTCACAGAGGAAATCTCCCCGCCAATCGACTGTTTTTCCCTCCAACAACGGCAGCAAGCTTTGCCCCTGCATGTCTGCGGGCACGGCAAGCCCGGCCAGGTCGAGGAAGGTGGGAGCCAAGTCGAGGTTGAGGGCCATCTGCTCAATGCGGCGGGCTGGGTGCCCGGGGCGAGGGTCGTAGATAACGAGCGGCACCCGAAGGGAGGGTTCGTACATGAGCCATTTGCCGGCCAAGCCCCTTTCGCCCAAAAAATACCCGTTGTCGCCCATGAGGACGATGAGGGTGTTGTCTGCCAGGCCTTGAGCCTCCAGCGCCTGCCGGATTTTGCCGAGGTTCTCGTCTATTGCGCTGAGCATACGGTAGTGGCCTTTGACCCTCCGCTGGTACTTTTCGGGCGTGTCGAAGCGCCAGTACCAGCGCAGGCGGTTGAGGCCGGATTTGACGTAATCGGGCTGGGCCTCAAACCATTCCGGCTCGCCCATGAGCGGATCCGGGATGCGGACCTCAGCGTAGAGGCTGTCCAGGCGAGGCGGCCAGACGTACTGCTCAGGAAGGCGATCGTTGGCGTGGGGGGCGTGGAAGCTGAGGGAAAGGCAGAAAGGCTGCCCCCGTTCCCGCTCTTCGAGGTAGGCTACGGCTTGGTCGCCGAGGTAGTCGGTCAGGTGGATGTGCTGCGACCCGCCAGGGCCGGTCAGTTTCCAATAGCCATTTTGATTTTCTGGCCCGAAGTGGTCGAAGCTTTCCCGGGGGTCCTCCGCCCAATTCATCCCAAACTTACCCAAAAAGCCGGTGTGGTAGCCTGCCTCCCGCAGCAGGCGCGGATAGCTCAGCTGGCAGCGGGCACTGTCGAGGGGCGGGGTGCCAAAGGTAAAGCCGTGGTTTCGCTCGTATTGGCCGGTCATCAGGGTGGCCCGGCTCGCGGCGCAGATGGGGGTGGTGACGAAGGCGTGGGGGAAATAGTAGCCGCTGGCCGCCAAGCGGTCCATTTCCGGGGTGTGGATGAGGGGGTTACCGGCATGGCCAAGGGCATCCCAGCGCTGGTCGTCGGTGAGGATGAAAAGGAGGTTAGGACGGCTGTCGGGGGCTTGGGCAAGCAAGGCACAGGACCCTGACAAGCAAGCGAGCAGCCACAGCAGGCGAATGGTAAAAAAATGGTTCATGTAGGCGGTTTTCTCTTAAGTTGGCGTTTTCCCCC
>CAZIVQ010000412.1:0-4876 GCA_964542415.1 uncultured Bacteroidia bacterium
GCATTATTGGTACCCGACCATGGAAACCAGCCGCAAGGGCGTGCCTTCGACCCTCATTGCCTGGCGCGGCCCGGGAGAGGTGGTGCAGGATGTCGGCATCTACGCCTTTGGCATGGACAACCCGCATCCGGAGAAAACGATTGAGGCCCTCGAATTTCACAACCCCACCGGCAACCATTGGATGATCTTCGGGCTGACGCTGAGTGACGGGCCGCATTATTTTCCCCCCTCCATCGTGTCAACCATTCCGGCGCATTGGGCATCGGCCCACGTTTTCAAGGCGCTGATGGAAGGCTTGGCCGGGGTGGTGAGTACCGGAAAAGCCTTTGAAAAAGCCCGCTTGCAGCCCCGCTGGGAACTGGCCGAGGTGGAGGAAGTAGCCATCACCGCCAAATACGAGCCCAGCCAGAGCTATTTGTCCTACACCTACCGCAAAGCCGCCGCCAACCGCTGGGAGCTTTCCCTGGCGACTACCGCCTGGGAGACCGAAGTAGCCCTTTGGGTACCCTCGGGGAAAATTGTGCAGTCGGTGGAGGTCAATGGAGAAACCGTGCCTTTTGCCCGGGAGAAAATCGAGGACTCGGTCTACGCGCAGGTTACCCTGGAGGGGGTAAAAGCCTACCACATTCGCCTGCTCATTGCTTGATGAGGTGACGAAAATGGCGCGTCCGGCCCTGATCCAGGGTGATCACGTACTGGGCCGCGGGCAAGTCTGGGAGGTTGAGGGTAAACTGGTTGGCCCCGACCTGGCCTTGCCAGACGCCCTGCAGCAGCCGTCTGCCGCTCATGTCGGTAAGGAGGTAGCGCAGCTCGCCCCCCGCTGGCAGCTCTACCCACAGGTGTAGCTGATCTTGTAGCGGATTGGGGCCGGCAGAAAGCAGAGAAAAGGCCGGTTCCTGGCTGGCTGCTTGCGCTACCGCAATGGTTGGGCTGTAGGTCAATTCGTTGTCCACCCCGATCTTGGCCAGGCGATAATAACTGGCCGGTTGGTAGGGCTGGGGGTCGACAAAGGAAAATTGGCTGAGGGCATTTTCTGCCCAAATCATTTCCAGGTCTTCGAACCCCAAGGAATCTTCTCCCCGCTGCACCACAAAATACGCGTAGACATCGCTGCGGTCGGTGTACCAATGCAACACGTTGCCGGTATCGGCAGCGAAGCCTTCGAGGTAGACCTCCCCCGTCGCCTGGGTGAGCTGCCCGGTCCGGGCATCGAGGAAGAGGCTGCGGTAGTCGAGGTGGCTGACCGCATTGGGGGGACAGCTGTCTTCCTGGCTGTTGCCGTAGTAGGCGTAGCCTTCACGGTCGAAGCGGCCGTAGTCCTGGCAGAGGTGCCCGTCTCCCTGGTTGATGCCGGTGGTGGCGGCGCTGCCCCCGAAGCCGTACTGACCACCCGAAGAACCGCCGGTGGTCCATTGCAGGTCGCCATAGGAGAAGACGACGTTGGCGTCGAAGGGAAGGGGCTGGCCGGCGATCTCCCGCAGTGACCCATCGGTGAGGATGAGCTGGAAGGTGTTGCGCTGCGGACAATCGCCGCTGGCACAGTCATAGTAGCCCACTTCCTGCCAGGTGACGATGAAATAATGGCCTGCCGGGTCGGCGTAGTACTGGATTTCTCCCCCTTGCGTGAGGTCGACATCGGCGAAGAAGGGCGCGATCATGCGCGGGCCGACGAGGCAAAAAGCTTCAGGGCTGTATTCGAGGTACTTTTCGCCAAAGGTGAGGTTGCCGTTGGCATTGAGCCAGGCGTGGGAGTAGGTCTGGCCGTAGAGCGTGAACCCAAACCCCAGGGCCACCTCTTCGCTGCAATCGTCGCAGGGAGTGTGGCGCTTGAAGCGGGTATAGGACACGGCTTTCCCTTCCACATTCTGCCCCGGCGCCACCCAATAAGGAGCCGGGTCGGTCAGGGTTTCGCAGTCGGCACAAGTGCCGGGGCGCTCGCCGTTGTCGCAGATTCCGTTGCCGCACGTAGGCGGCTGCCCGGTCAGGGACAATTCATCGATGCCCATGCCCCAGGTCCATTCTCCCTCATCGTCATAGCTGAACCGTAGCTGAAAGTCCGGCCCGGCAAATTCGGTGAGGTCGATCTCGACCCGCCCGGCGAAATCATTCTTCTGCACAAAAACCGCCACCCAGGCTTCTCCGTCCCAGACTTCCAGGGCTACCCAACCGTAATCGGTGAAGGCTTGGAAGCTGAGCAGGAAGGAGAGCTGGAGTTGCTGCGAATAGGCCGAAACATCGAGGGCCGGCAAGGTCAGCTCGGCCTGCCCGGCTTTGTCGTCGGGCTCGTCGGAGAGGTAGAGCCAGTTGCCCTTTCCGGGGTTGGGAAAGGCTCCGATGCGGTCCTGGTCTACGCGCCATTGGCCGCCGTCGGAGGTGAGGGGCGCTTCCCAGCCGGGCGGCAGGCCTTGCTCAAATGATTCGTCGAGCAGGGCCACTGGCTCGGGCTGCGGGCACTGGGCCGGGAGCCCCAGCCAACAGAGCAGGCTGCCCAGCCAAAGCGTAAAAACTCGTAGGGTAGGAGCAGGCATCGGCGTAGTAGCTTAGGGGTTGGCAGGTGCGGGAAGCTCGCGGAGCTGCTGTTGTATTTTTGCCCGGCGGGCAAGCCAAGGAGCCGCCTCGAAAGCCGGGTCGTCGCGGTGCAGGGCCAGGCGAAGCTCGAGGTCTTCGAGGGCATGCAGCAAGGCCTGTTTTTCCAGGGTGGCGCGGGTGGCAGCCGGATCTAGGGCTTTCTGACGCTGGAGGCGGAGGGTGGTGGCCTCGTGTTGCTGCCGGATAGCCATGCTACCGACTTGGGTCTCAGGCGGGGTTTCGAGGGGGCTGAGCCGCACCTGCTGCCAGCGCTCATGGGTCACGGAAGGAGGACCGGGTTGGTACTGGCGAAGGGCCCATAGGGTAGCCAGCACCACCAAGGCAGCGGCTGTGCCTCGCAGCAGCCACCGCAGCCGCTGGGTGAGCCGGGGCCGGGGACTGAGTTTTCCTTGCATATTTTGTCGGGATGAAGCCATGGGTAATGCATATTCGGTGACTGGGCCTGGGGCCAATCACACCTTACAGATTTCGGAGTAAGACTACACCTAAAATTCTGATAAGAGAAATTATTTACCCGCTAAACATTACAGCTCCCCCGCCCAGCCGCCCCTGCCTGCGCCAGCCAAGCTTGCTTTTCCTGGAGCAGGCACAAACAAATCCGCACGGAATCTTTTACCTTAATGGCCTGCTTTTCGAAGCATTGTAAGTTTCGGCCTGTCATCCCTACTAACCTCCCCCCGGAGGAGCACCTTTCCTGAAGAATATCCCTATGCTTTCTCCTCAAAACCTTACTCAAAATAATACGACCATGATGAAAACCTGTCTCTCTTTGGCATTGGCGTTGCTGCTGAGCGGAAGCCTCTGCTTCGGCCAGACGCAGCTGCCCCAGTTGGAATTTGAACGCTATGAACTCGACAATGGCCTCAAGGTCATTCTCCACCAAGACGACCGTACGCCCATCGTGGTGGTATCGGTCATGTATCACGTGGGGTCCAAGAATGAAAGCCCCGACCGGACGGGCTTTGCCCATTTCTTCGAGCACCTGATGTTCGAAGGCTCGGCCAACATCGACCGAGGCGAATTTGATGACTATGTGGAGCGGGCCGGGGGGCAGTTGAATGCTTCTACCAGCCACGACCGCACCTACTATTTTGAGGTGCTTCCTTCAAACCAGCTCGCCTTGGGGCTGTGGCTCGAATCGGAGCGCATGCTACACGCCAAGGTAGACGAAGTGGGGGTCGAGACGCAGCGAGAAGTGGTAAAAGAAGAACGCCGGCAGCGCATCGACAACCGGCCCTACGGCAGCCTGCTGGAGGAGGTGTTCCAGCGCGCCTTCAAGGAGCATCCCTATCGCTGGCCGGTCATCGGGTCTATGGACCACCTCAATGCCGCCACCGAAACCGATTACCAGCAGTTCTATGCGGACTTTTATGTGCCCAATAACGCGGTGCTTTCCATTGCCGGCGACATCGATACCGAAGCAACCAAACAGCTCATCGACAAGTACTTTGGGACGATCCCGGCGGGCGAGCCGGTAAACCAGGACCTGGGCACGGAGCCTGCCTTGGGCGGCGAAGTGCGCGACACGGTCTACGATCAGGTGCAGCTGCCCGCAGTGGTGCAGGGCTACCGCACGCCGGCCATGGGCACGGATGATTACTATGCCGTAGACATGCTCACCAGCCTGCTTTCCGACGGCGAAAGTTCCCGCCTCAACCGCAAGCTGGTCGACTCGCTGGAAATGGCGCTCTTTGCTGGGACTTTTCCCCTCAGCCTCGAAGACCCGGGCGTGGCGCTGGCTTTCTCCATTGCCACCGCTGGCACCGAGGTCGCCGCCCTCGAAGCTGCCATCAACGCTGAGGTCGCCGACCTGAGCGAAAACCTGGTTTCGGAGCGGGAGATGGAAAAATTGCGCAACCAGATCGAAAATGACTTTGTGAGCACCCGCGGCAGCCTGCGCAGCTTGGCCAGCCAACTTGCCACCTACGAGGCCATGCAAGGCGACGCCAACCTCATCAATACCGAGCTGAACCGCTACCTGGCCGTGACCCGCGAAGATATTCGCCGCGTGGCCCGCAAGTATTTTGTCCCCGAAAACCGTGTCACCCTCCACTGGCTGCCGCAACCGGCACGGTGAGTGGGGTTGAAAGAGTGAGGTTTTGAGAGGTTGAGAATGTGCCTGGCAAAAATAAAGCTGGCTCATTCTCCCTCATTCTATCCATCTCAATCTCTATTCATCTCAACCTCTATCCATCTCAACCTCTAACCGTAGGGTGTTCCCCCTGCGGGAAGTTCGATACCTTAATTTTAATGCTCTTTTTCCAACCATTCGTCGCCTTCAGCGGGA
>CAZIVQ010000413.1:0-4864 GCA_964542415.1 uncultured Bacteroidia bacterium
CCTCTCAATCTCTCAATCTCTCAATCTCTCAATCTCTCAACCTCTCAACCTCTCAACCTCTCAAATGCGTTCGATTTTTTTCATATCCGTGGTCATGATGAGCTTGCTGGCTTGCCAGTCAGACTATGAGCGAACCCTTGAGCGGGAACTCGATAGCGGGGTCCGGCACGACAGTCTGTTTTTGGGCATTTACTTTGGCATGCCAGCTTCGCAGTTTTATACCCATTGCTGGCAATTGAACCGGGACAGCCTGATCAAGCAAGGTCCGAGCAACCTCTCGGTACAGTATATGCCCGAGGGCTATTCGTCCAAGGTCTACATGCATTTCTACCCCAATTTCACCCCCGACGACCGGCAGGTGATCTGGGAGATGCCGGTGCTGTTTTCTTACGAAGCCTGGGCGCTGTGGAACCCGCAGTTTTCGGCTGACACCTTGCTGCCTGAAGTGCTGGACCACTTTGACCGCATGTACGGCGGTGATTTTCTCAAATTGGAACATCCTGACAAAGGGGAAGCCTACGTCAAAATCAACGGCAACCGCCGGGTGACGGTCTTCCGCAAGGACGAACAATACGTGCAAGCCATGATCACCGATTTGCTGGCCAAAGATACCCTGGAACCCTCTGCTACGCCTATCCTATGAACCGCTTTGCTTCCTTCCTGCTGTTGAGCAGCTTGCTGCTGGCTTGCGACCCCCCGGCTCCGGAGTCCATTCCGCCGGGCGAAACCCTCTTCACTTCGCTGCCAGCGGCTTATTCAGGCGTTGATTTTGTCAATGAATTGTCCTTCAACCAGGACTTCAACATCTACACCTACCGCAATTTCTACAACGGTGGCGGGGTCGCCCTGGGTGATGTGAACCAAGATGGCCTCATCGACCTTTATTTTTCTGCCAACATGCAGCCCAACCGCCTCTACCTCAACCGGGGCGACATGCAGTTTGATGACATCACCGGGCACGCTGGGGTAGGAGGCGAAAAAAGCTGGGCTACCGGGGTGACCCTGGCCGATGTCAACGGCGATGGCTGGCTCGACCTCTACGTCTGCAACTCCGGCGACATCGCAGGCGACAACAAACAGAATGAGCTGTTTCTTAACAATGGCGACCCCGACGAGCAGGGGCGCGTGACCTTCACCGAAGCCGCTGCCGCCTGGGGCTTGGCTGACCAGGGCTATTCGACCCACGCGGTTTTTTTCGACTACGACAAAGACGGCGACCTCGACTGCTATCTGCTCAACAATTCCTACCAGTCCATCGGTAGCTTCAACCTCACCAAAAACGAACGTCCCAAGCGCGACCCCATTGGGGGCGACAAGCTCTTCCGCAACGACGGCGAGCGCTTCACTGATGTGAGCGAGCAGGCCGGTATCTACGGCTCGGTCATCGGCTTTGGGCTGGGGGTGACCGTCGGCGATGTCAACCAAGATGACTGGCCCGACATCTACGTTTCCAACGACTTCTTCGAGCGCGATTACCTCTACCTCAATAACCAAGATGGCACTTTTCGCGAGGTGCTGACGGAGCAGATGCGCTCCATCTCTGCCGCCTCCATGGGGGCTGACATGGCCGACCTCAACAACGACGGCCACCCGGAGATTTTTGTGACCGACATGCTGCCCGAGCCCGATGCGCGCCTCAAGCAGGTGACCATGTTTGAGGGCTGGGACAAATACCAGTACCGGGTGCGCAACGACTACTACCACCAGTTTTCGCGCAACATGCTCCACCTCAACAATGGCGACGGCACCTTCAGCGAGATAGGCCGCCTGGCCGGGGTCGAGGCCACTGACTGGAGCTGGGGCGCGCTGATGTGCGACCTCGACAATGACGGCCTGCGCGACCTTTTCGTCGCCAATGGCATCTACCAGGACATCACCGACCTCGATTACCTCAACTTCATCGCCGACGAAGAGACCAAAAAAGCCATTATCACCCGCGAGGGCGTCGATTTTCAGGCCCTGATCGACTCTATCCCCGTGCGGCCGGTACCCAACTATGCCTTCCAGAACCAGGGCAACCTTCAGTTCAAAAACAAGGCCGAAGCTTGGGGTCTAGCCCAGCCCAGCCATTCCAACGGCTCGGCCTACGGCGACCTCGACAACGACGGCGACCTCGACCTGGTGGTCAACAACGTGAACATGCCCGCCTTCGTCTACCGCAACGAGGCGACCCTCAAGCGGCCGGAGCATCATTACCTGCGCTTCGAATTGCGGGGGACCGGGCAGAATACCTATGCCCTGGGCACCAAAATCTTTGCCCGCCGGGGCGACCGCTTCTTCTACCACGAGCACATGCCCATGCGGGGCTTCCAGTCTACCATGGACTACCGGCCGCATATCGGGCTGGGTAAGGTCGACCGCCTGGACACGGTGCGAGTGCGCTGGCCCGATGGCCGCGAGTTGGTGCTGACCGATGTCCCTGCCGATCAGACGCTGGTGCTGGACCAGGCAGCCGACGAAAGCCTGCCCGCGTCGAAGCCCCTCCTGCCGCAACCAGCGGAGGGAAAGCCAGTTTTTACCGAGGTGCTGGCAGAAGAATGGGTGGACTTCGTGCATAAGGAAAATCCCTTCATCGACTTCAACCGCGACCCGTTGCTCTACCACATGCGCTCAGCTGAAGGGCCGCGCCTGGCCGCGGGTGACTGCAACGGCGACGGCCGCGAAGACCTCTACCTCTGCGGGGCCAAGGACCAGCCGGGGCAGCTCTTTGTGCAGCAGGCCGATGGGCGCTTCCGGGCCTGGCCGCAGCCGGTGATCGCCGCTGACAGCCTCTCGGAAGACACCGACGCCACCTTCTTCGACGCCGATGGCGATGGCGACCTTGACCTCTACGTGGCCAGTGGCGGCAACGAGTTTCCGCCTTCTTCCTCGGCCCTGCTGGACCGCCTTTACCTCAATGATGGCCGCGGCCGCTTCACCAAAGACCCCCAACCGCTACCTTCTTCGGTGAGCTTTGTGAGCAGCGGCTGTGTGGCCGCCGCCGACTACGACGGCGATGGCGATCAGGACCTTTTTGTAGGCGCGCGCCTGCAACCTTTTCTCTACGGCGTCCCCGTTGATGGCTACCTGCTGGTCAACGATGGGCGGGGCAATTTTGCCACCCTGCCAAGCAGTCAAGCGCCGACCCTGGAGAAGTTGGGCATGATTACGGATGCGAGCTGGGTGGATGTGGACGGTGATCAGGACCTGGACCTGGTGGTGGTGGGCGAATGGATGGCGGTAGAAATCCTGCTCAACGAGGGCGGCAAGCTAACCCGCCATACCGAAGCGGCCGGTCTGGGCCAAAGCCAAGGCTGGTGGACCTGCGTGCAGGTCGGCGACCTCGACGGCGATGGCGACATGGACCTGCTGCTGGGTAATTATGGCAAAAACACCCGTTTTAACCTCTCGTCCGAAGAGCCGCTGGTGATGTATATCAACGATTTTGACCAGAATGGCAGCCCTGAGCAGATTCTTTGTCACTACGAAGGGGGCAAGCTGCTGCCTTTTGTGCGGCAGCCAGAGCTGGTGGGTCAAATGCCGGGGATGAAGAAAAAATACCTGCGTTTCAGCCAATATGTCGATCAGACGGTGGAAGAAGTGTTTGGGGCGGAGGCCCTGGCCCAGGCCGTGAGGGTAGAGGCCCGTACCCTGGCTTCTTGCGTTGCGATCAACCAAGGAGACGGCCGCTTCGAATTGCGGGAGTTGCCGATGGCGGCACAATTGGCCCCCATGTACGGCCTGCTGATCGAAGACGTGGACGGCGACGGGGCCCAAGACCTGCTGATGGGGGGCAACTTCCACCGCGCCAAGCCCGAGGTCGGCCGCTACGACGCCAGCTATGGCCTGTGGCTGCGCGGCGACGGGCAAGGGAACTTTGCTACGGTACCGGCGCGGGCCTCGGGCCTGCGCTTCGAAGGCGAGGCAAGGGATCTGCGGTCTCTCCCGACCCGCAACGGCCGCTTGCTGCTCGTCGCTAGAAATGATGATCGGCTGCAGGTGTATCGGTATGGGGATTGAAGGCTGAAAATGGAACCCTGAACTGACCGCCCATGCGCTTCGCTTGCTCGGTGTTGTTGCTCATTGGCCTCGACTGTCAGGCACCGGCGCCCAAGCCTTTCGTAGCTCTCGGTTCAGAGATAGAGTGAAACCGAGGTCAAAGCTTAAGATCAAGCTGCTAACCATAAAAGTGATGCAACTAACCCCCCCTGAGCAAAGCTACCGGGAATTACTGGAGTTGATTTCCAACCGCTATCAAGCTGGAAAAGCTGAGGCCGCCCAAGCCATCAATGCTCATATGGTGGCCACTTACTGGGCCATCGGGCAGTATATTGTAGAATTCGAGCAGCAAGGTCATTCTCAGGCCCCTTATGGCGAAGGATTGCTCAAACATCTGGCTACAGACCTCAATCGGGAGTTTGGTAAAGGATTCAGCCTGCCAAATCTCTACAACATGCGGCTTTTCTACCAGCGTTTTCCAATTTTCCAGACACTGTCTGAAAAATTGAGCTGGTCTCATTATGTTGAGCCAATAACAATTGAAGGCGAACGGGAACGATCAGATACTAATTAAGAAAGTTACCGCCCATGCGCTTTGCTTGCTCCCTAATGCTCCTGTTTTTTCTTGCCTGCCAGGCACCGGCGCCTAAGCCTTTCGTGGCCCTGGACCTGGCTCGAACTGGGGTGGATTTCACCAATACCCCCACGGACGGGCCTGAATTCAATATCCTCAACTATCCCTACTTCTACAATGGCGGGGGCGTGGCCATCGGCGATGTAAACAACGATGGCTGGCCCGACCTCTACTTCACCGCCAACCAAGGCCCCAATCGCCTCTATCTCAACCGGGGCGATTTTCGCTTCGAAGACGTCACCGAAGCGGCTG
>CAZIVQ010000414.1:0-4864 GCA_964542415.1 uncultured Bacteroidia bacterium
GGCGGCTTTGGGGCCCAAACCCAGGCAGAGGCCCTGCCTGCTAGCCAAAATGCCTTTCGCATGACCTGTGGGGCACCGGGGTTCAGTGCCGGAGAACCCCTGGTCTTTCGCTATCGCCTGGAAGGCTGGGAGAAGGACTGGTCTGCCTGGAATCCGCTGCCGGTGAAGGAGTACACCAACCTTCCTCCAGGCCGCTATGTGTTTGAAGTGCAAACGCGCTACGGCAATGACCTGCTCAGCGCCCCGGGGCGATATGAGTTTCGCATTGCGCCCCCCTGGTATGCTACCACCCGGGCCCTGGGCGGGTATGTCCTGCTGAGCCTGGGGCTACTGGCCTGGCTGCTGGTATCCCCCCGGCGACGGTTTGAACGGGAGAAAGCTGCCCTGGAAACAGAGCACCAAAAAGAGCGAGAGGGGTTCAAGCAAGAAATTGTCCAATCTCAGGCGCAGATCGACTCCCTGCTCAACGAGAAGCTGCAAGCCAAAATACAACACAAGTCCAAGGAACTCGCCACGGCGACCATGCACCTGGTACAAAAAAATGAAGTGCTGGTCGAGATGAGAGAAAAGCTGGCGGAGGTGGTAAAACACCATCCCAATCATCCTGCCAAAAACTCGTTGCAAGAATTGGTGAACACCCTCAACCAAGACCAGCAGCTGGACAAGGATTGGGAACAGTTTGCCTATCACTTTGACCAGGTACACGCCCATTTTCTGCGCCGCCTGCAAGACCAGTTTCCCGAGCTTACCCCCAAAGATCACCGGCTGTGTGCCTACCTTCGCCTCAACCTTTCGACCAAAGAAATCGCCCCCCTGATGAACATCTCCGTTCGCGGCGTGGAGATCAGCCGCTACCGCCTGCGCAAAAAGCTCGACCTCGGCCGGGAAACCAACTTGAATGAGTTTATGACGAATTTTTGAGTTGTGGGTTTTGGGTTTTGAGTTTTGGGTTTTGGGTTTTGAGTTTTGGGGGAATGCTTTGTTTTTAACGCGGAGGGCGCGGAGAAGGCGCAGAGGTTCGCGGAGGGGAGTTAAGTAAAGCCCTATTCCCCCTATTCCCTATTCCCGCTATTTCCGTTTTTAACGCGGAGGGCGCGGAGGGGGCGCAGAGGTTCGCGGAGGTGGGGAGTTTTGGGTTTTGGGTTAAAAACTCCGTGTTCTTAGTGAAATCCCTCTGTGACCTCCGTGGTGAAAAAGGGGTTTTGGGTTTTGGGGAATGCTTTGTTTTTACCGCAGAGGGCGCAAAGGTGGCGCAGAGGTTCGCAGTTCGCAGAGGAGGGGGGGAATTAATTCTCTGCGCTCTACCGGTTTCACCGCCATCCATGATTTGCGAAAACTCTGCGTTCTCTGCGTTGAAATCCGAGGAGTTTTGGGTTTTTAACGCGGAGGGCGCGAAGGGGGCGCGGAGGTTCGCGAAGTTTTGGAAGTTGAACTAATTCTCTGCGCTCTTTGCGAAACCTCTGCGAACTCTGCGTTAAAAAAACGATAAGCAGCAAATGACCCGAGACCGCAACTTCCTTTGTGAAATTCCTCCGTGCTCTCTGTGGTAAAACCCAGAGAGTTTAGGGGTTTTTATCGAACTTGTTGCCCTGTCTGAACGCTATCTTTCTGAATTGCCAAATGCTATCTTTTCCATGCGCCTGATCTTTGCCTTGATTTTGCTACTGACCGCGGTGGAAGGATTCACCCAGCCTGTGCCCAAGCGTGAATTTCGCGGGGCTTGGGTGTCGACCGTCTACAACATCGACTTTCCCCCCAGACAAGACATGTACCTGGGCGAAGTCAAAGATGCCTGGGAGGACCTGCTCGACAGCCTGCAAGCCACGGGCATCAACGCCGTCATCATGCAAATCCGCCCGGCGGGGGATGCGTTTTTTGCTTCTCCCTACGAGCCCTGGTCCGCTTACCTGACCGGGCAGCAGGGGCGTCCCCCCTACCCTGCCGAAGACCCCTTGCCCTTTTTCATCGAGGCGGCGCACGCGCGCGCGATGGAGTTTCACGCCTGGTTCAACCCCTTCCGCGTGGCGCTGAGCGACGATCCTTCGGGCCTGGCCCCGGGCCATGTGGCCCGCCAACGCCCCGAATGGGTGCGCAGCTACGGGCGCAAGCTCTACCTCGATCCGGGCGAACCCGGTGCGCGCCACTACGTGCGGCAGGTCGTAGCCGATGTGGTCCGCCGCTACGCCATCGATGCGGTGCATTTCGACGACTACTTCTATCCCTACCGGGTGCCGGGCGAAGCCTTTCCTGACAGCCAGAGTTTTGTCCGCTACAACCCCCGGCGGCTCCCGCTGGAAGAATGGCGCCGCGACAACGTCAGCCGCTTTATTCACGATTTGCGTGACACCCTGTTGCGGCTCGACCCGCAGGTCCGTTTTGGCATCAGCCCCTTTGGGGTGTGGCGCAACCAGGACCGCGACCCGCGCGGCTCGGCCACCCGGGCCGGCCAGACCAGCTATGACGACCTCTATGCTGACATCCGGGGGTGGCTACAGATGGGCTGGATCGACTACGTGGCCCCACAGCTCTACTTTAGCGTGGGCTTTGCGGCCGCAGATTTTCAGCGCCTGCTCGACTGGTGGCGCGCCAACCATTTTGGGGCCGACCTTTACATTGGCCATGCCTTGTACAAAGTCAACAACAACGCCGACCCGCACTGGCGCGATCCTGGCGAAATTCCCCGGCAGATTGCCCTCACCCGCCGCTACGAAGACGTGCAAGGGAGCATTTTCTTCAGCACGCAGTGGTTTGAGAAAAACCCCCTGGGGGTGACCGATTCCTTGCGGCGGCGCTACTACCATCGGCCTGCCTTGATTCCGGCGCGACAGCCGATATTCTCCCAAGGCAAACGGGAACTCCTGTTCCAAACCCCGGCTTCTCCACCCAACCCAGAAAGTCACTCGGAAAAATCCGGGGTTTCAATCCACTGGGCGCCGGAGGATAGCAGCAGCTACCCCGCCTATTATGTGATATACCGGCGGCAGGGTAAAGAATTGCCCGACACAGACAGCAACAGCGAGTTGCTCGCCATCGTACCCGGCGACCAAGCCCGTTGGCTGGACCCCGATACACACTTCTTGCGCAAGTACACCTATCTCATTACCGCAGTAGATCAATTTCACCGCGAAAGCCAGACGAGCTTCCCCGTGAGCCAAAGACGGTGGAGCGGGTTGTTTGGGTCCAACCCCTCGCCCCGCTGAGACAAAAAAAATGGGGGAAAGCTTTGCCACGCGAGGTAGCTACACTTCCCCCCAACACTACTACCTAAGCTTTTACCAATTGTATCTCCAGCTCTTCCAGGGATTTGCCTTTGGTTTCGGGAATCACCACCAGGGTAAACACCAGGCCCATGATGGCAAATAGTCCATAAATGAGGAAGGTGGTTCCGCTCCCAAACGTGGCCAGCTCCCAGGGAAAGATAAACTGTACCAGGAAGCTCACCGCAGAATTGATCAAGCCCACGAAGGAAATGGCTACGCCGCGGATGCGGTTGGGGAATAGTTCAGAGAACAGCACCCACATCACCGGTCCGATGCTGAAGGCAAAAGAAGCGACAAAGCCCAGGATCCCTACCAGGATCAGATAGGGGTTCATGCTGATGGCCGCTCCGATCAGCTGCGACTCATAGGTGTTGGTGGTGGTTTCGCCCAAAGCCCCTACCAGGGCCGCTTTGTAGGTGACATCGCTGTCGTAAGTGAGCCCTTGAATCGGCTCCAGGACCGCGAGGTTGAGGTCGGTCGGAAGGTTGGCCAATGCCCCGGTTGGCAGGGTATAGGTGGCGGTGTAAAAGCCATAGGCCAACAAAAACATGAAGATCGTGATGCCTGAAAACCCAAAAATAAGCAAAGGCCTGCGCCCCAACTTATCGATCAGGAGAATGGCTAACACGGTGAACACCAGGTTAATCAAGCCCACATAGATGGCTTGGGTGAAGGAAGCATCTTGTCCGATCCCCGATTGCTTGAAAATCATTGGGGCATAAAAAAATACGGAGTTGATCCCCGTAATCTGCTGCAACACCGCGACCACGATTCCAATGGCCAAAACGAGCCTGAGCGCAGGCTTGAAGAGTTCTCGGAAAGAGGTGCGGGCTTTGCTGAGGTCCGCTTGGATGTTGGCTTGGACCACCCGCATCAGTTCGATGGCTTCTTTTTCCCCGGCGGCTCTTTTCATCACCCGCAAGGCTTCTTCAAACTCCCCTTTCATCGCCAGCCAGCGCGGGCTACGGGGCACGGCAAACAGGCCCAAGAAATACAAGACCGCCGGAATGGCTTCTAGGCCGAGCATCCAGCGCCAGTTGTATTCATCGAATTTCAGGTTTTGGGCCCAGGCAGCATCAGACTGCCCCAGCTGGAGAATCATGTAGTTGGAAAAAAAAGCGGCGGAGATGCCCACGACAATGTTGAGCTGATTGAACGAAACCATCTGCCCGCGGATCTTTGGCGGGGAGATTTCGGCAATATACATGGGAGCAATGATCAGCGAGGCCCCTACGCCCAGTCCGCCGACCATGCGGGCAATGACCAGGGTGATAAAATTGGGGGCCAGGGCGGAGGCTACCGCAGAAACGGCAAACAGCAAGGCGGCATACCGCAAGACCGCTTTGCGCCCAATCCGGTCGCTAATGGGGCCAGCAAATAGCATGGCCAGGGTGGCGGTCAGGGTAAGGGAAGCCACTGCCCAGCCCAGCTCCAATTTGGAGAGGCCAAACTCAGGCTCGATGAATTCATTTACCCCGGAAATAACCGAGGCATCAAAGCCCATCAGAAACCCACCTAATGCCACAATCAAGGCAATAAGGAAAACATAGTTTCGAGTAGTCATAGTAACAAGCGTAGTAATAAATCCATTAAAACCTCATTTA
>CAZIVQ010000415.1:0-4861 GCA_964542415.1 uncultured Bacteroidia bacterium
CATCAACGCTGTCAGGGCAAAAGCAGGGCGTGTCAGCAGCCCTGACAGCGTGGGGGGGAGGTAAGCTAGCCGGGCGGCTTCAGCCCCCGGCTATCCCCCTTCTTCTGCCATTCAACCGCCTCTATTTGCGTAAATCGGACATTTTCCCGAAGTTGAATAAAAGTTTGTTGGGTGGATGCATCCACCGACCTTCTCTCCTGCTATGGACCGCGACATCAGCTTCGAATCGGAAACAGGTAACCATGCACCGAAGGTGCAACGCACCAATCACCTCCTGGCGATTGGGATCAATGCCTATCGATCGGGGGGCTTTCCTAATCTGGAAAATGCCCGGGGCGATGCCGAGGCGCTGGTTAAGCTGCTGACTGAGCGGTACCAATTCGAGGCGAAGCATCAGACACTGCTGCTCGACGGGCAGGCTACCCGCCAACATATCATCAAGGCCCTGGACCAGCTGGAAAGCAACCTGAAGGCGAACGACAACCTGCTGATCTTCTTTGCCGGGCACGGTTATTTTCGTCAATCTATGCAATTGGGCTACTTGTTGCCTGCTGATGCAAAAAAGGGCGATTATTCTTCCTTTCTGCCCAACTCTACCCTCCGCGACTACATCCGGGGCATCAAAGCTCACCATACCTTGCTGGTGGTGGACAGCTGCTTTTCGGGCTCGCTTTTTCGGGAAGTAGACATGGAAGAACCGGCCTCGCTGGAGGTCTATGCCCAGAAAGTCGACAAGTTCCCTTCCCGCTGGGGCATGGCCGCGGGCCGCATCGAAAAGGTGTCCGATGGCCTGGTGGGCGACCACAGTCCTTTTGCCAAAAGCCTGCTCACCTACCTGGAGAAAAATGAGAGCCCCCGCTTGCCGGTTTCCGAACTGCTCAGCTACGTGAGCAAGGTCACCACCTACAATGCCGAGCAGACGCCCATCGGGGGCGTGCTGTACCAGACCCAAAGCCTGGGCGGGCAGTTTGTGTTTGATTTGCGGGAAAAGCCAGCGAGCAGCCTGCCAGTTCCGCCGCGGAAAAAGCTTCAACCAGAAAAACCGGTTTCTCTGCCTGTAGAGACCCAAAAAGAGGCTTCAACCTCGCAAAAGCCTCAAACCGGTTCACCCGTCAGGAAACCGAACCCAAGGCGGGAGAAACCCACCCCAAAAAGCCCCCAAAGCAAACCCGAAAAGCAAACGCGGTCAAGCCAACCGAAGGTGCCAAGCAGGCCGGTTACAACTTCCAGTGGCCCGGACTGGGGCGAAAGGATAGAAAAGTTCTTCTCTTCGGTTGGCAACATTGTGTGGGTAAGTGTGGTCGCTTTGTGGCTTATCCTACAAGTCTTCGGCTTTAGCCCCTTCGCCTGGGTAGCCAGGCAGTTTCGGGATGAGCCAAAGCGCCCGCCGGGCGTACTCATTGAGCCCAATACCAACGGGCAACCTGCCCCGACCAAGCCCAGTGGGGTGACTATGGACCAGGTACGCAAAGCCATGCAGGTCCAGGCCATGCAGCCAGCGGTAGTGCCGGTATCAGGTGGGCAGTTTGGCTTTGGCTACCTCGACCGGGCCCAAGGCGAGCTGCTGAGTCCGGTGGTAACGGTCGGGTCGTTTTCGCTGGGCAAGTATCCCGTGACCAAGGCCCAATACGCGGCTTTTCTCAACCTGGTGGAGCCTGATCGGCAGCAGGTAGCCAACTGGATCGACCTGGGGCAAGCGGGCAGCAAGCAGGGTTCCGGCATCTACTACGAGCGGGAGACTTTCAAGGTGAAGGAAGGCGAAGCCAACTATCCGGTCAACTACGTCAGCCACCAGGGCGCCCAGGCCATGGCCGCATTTCTGACCCAAAAAACCGGTCAGACCTGGCGCTTGCCCTCGGAAACCGAATGGGAGTACGCCGCCCGCGGTGGAGGCAAAGGGCAAGGAAGCCACTACGATCAGCAGCGAAAGAAGCCCCTTTTGCCCCTGACTAGCCTCCGGGAAGTAGAAGCAAGTGCGGCCAATGAACTGGGCCTCCACGGCATGATGAACGGCAACTGGGAGTGGACCCTGGACCATGGCGGAGCCAAGCCCGCTACCGTGCCTTCCGACGGCAGCCCCTACCGCAACCGCAGCGTGCTGGGGAGCATGAGCTTTGTGTCGAGGGGCCTGAATATCCTGAGAAAAGGCAACGAAAAGACCCGGCAGGTCCGGGAAGGTAGTGAAAAGGCCCTCACCCTCACCTTCCGCCTCGTGCGCGAAAACTAACCCTCCAACAATTCCCCCCCTTTGCGGTTTTTTGCCCAAATTAGCCGCATGAACCAAGACGACATTCTGCAACGCCTCCGGACGGTCATCGAACCCTACGTTGAGGACAAAAACAAGCTGGAAACCGCGACCGCTGAGACGGACTTGCTCAGCGACCTGCAAATTAATTCTGCTCACCTGGTGGACATCATTCTTGACGCCGAAGAGGCTTTCGACATCGAGATCGACGATGATGCGGCGGAGGAGATGGTGACCGTAGGCGCGGCGGTGCGCATCATTCAGGAGCGGCTCCATGCTTGAGGCCCTGGGCAACGACCTGGTCGACCTGCGGGTCGTGCGCCCCTGGCGCCCGGCGCGCCTGCCGAAGGTGCTGCTACCTACCGAGCAGCAGTGGCTGGGCCGACAACCCGAGGTCGAGGCTGCCTTCTGGTGGCTGTGGTCGGCCAAGGAAAGCGCCTACAAAGCCTGGGCCCGCCGCAGTGGACAGCGACGCTGGAACCCCAAAGCGTTTGCCGTGCAGCCCCCGGCTTATTTGCCGGAGGCAGCGCGCTTCCATTGGCAGGTCGATACGCCCTTCGGTCCCGCTTTTGGCACCACTAATGCTTTGCCAGATGGTTGGCACTCTTGGGTAGTAGCCAAAAAAGACGCTCCGATCCAAGCCGCGGTCAATCGCCTGCCTGGGCCCGCCTCCCGGCTCATCCAGCGCCAGCAGCTCGCCCTGCTTTACCAGGAATATACAGGATTTTCCCTGCCAGCATATGCCCCCGGAAGCATTCCCCGAGACGCGGAGGCAGGTTGGCAGCTTTCGCTCAGCCATGATGGGGGGTATGTGGCGATGGTGCGACGAGCGACGAGCGACGAGCGACGAGCGATGTGGCGATTTGCGACTAAGCGATAAGCGACTGGACGACAAGCGACCTGAGACCGAAGGTCGAACCTTTGTGGTGAAAAAGAGAAAAGAGAAAAGAGATGAGAGATGAGAGATGAGACGAGCGATAAGCGACTGGACGACAAGCGACTAAGCGACTAAGCGATAAGCGAGTGGACGACAAGCGACCTGAGACCAACCTCCGTGTTCTCCTACGCCCTGCTTTGAAAATTCTCCGTGCTCTCCCGGTTTCTCCTCCCGGTTGACCGGGAGATCTGCGACCGGGATCCATGATCTGTGAAAACCCTCCGTGCCCTTCCGGTTGCTCCGGAATCTTTGATCTGTGGTAAAAAATAGAAACCCGCCCTGCATGCCCTACACCCGCCTCAGCTACCTCACCCTCACCCTCGTCGCTTCGGTGTCGCTGCTGAGCCTGTGGACCTTGCGCAACCTGCGCTTCGACTATGACCTGGGGCTGTTTTTCCCGCGCCCTTCGGCGGAGACAGCGTTTTTTGAGGCTTTTGAGTCGAAGTTCGGGTCGGATACCGACTACGTGGTGATCGGCCTGCGGCATGAAGCGGGGATTTTCGAAGCGGATTTTTTGGAGAAATTGGCGCGGCTCAGCGATTCGCTCGCCGCCCGGGACTTCACCACGGGGGTACAAGGTCCCACCCGCATCGAATACCTGGAGCGGGAACCGCTCTTCGGGCTGTGGCAGCGCCTGCCCTGGCTGGAGGTCGATCGCCCGGAAAGCTATCCGGCCGATTCGGCCCGCATCTATGCCTGCGAGGGCCTGGTCGGCACTTACTTTTCCCCAGACCGCCAATCGGTCATTGTTTTTGCCCAGCACCAGGCCGAGCCTTCGGTCGACCTATGCGCCACCATCTCCACCGAGGTAGCAGGCTTGCTGCAAACCCTGGCCTTCGACGAATATCACCTGGCCGGTCGCTGCATCGGGCAGCCCTACTACATTTCGCTCATGCAGCGCGAGGTGCTGGTCTTCATCAGCGCTTCGCTGCTGCTGATCGTGCTGTTTCTGGCCCTGGTCTTCCGGGCCTGGTGGGGGGTGGTCATTCCGCTGGCGGTGGTGGGCCTGGCCGTGCTCTGGACGCTGGGGCTGATGACCGCCTTGGGGCGCCCGCTCACCATCATCTCCAACGTGTTGCCGAGCATCTTGCTGGTGGTGGGGCTGTCGGCCACCATCCACATTCTGGCCAAATACCGCGAAGAACTCCGCTTCGGCACGCCCAAAGTCCAGGCCTTGGGCCGCGCCCTGCGGCAGGTCGGCATCGCCAATTTGCTCACTACCCTCACCACCACCATCGGCTTTCTGACCCTGCTTTCCTCCCGGGTACAGCCCATCGAGGCCTTGGGCATCTTCGCTTCGGTGGGGGTGGGGTTTGCCTTTGTGCTGGCCTACACGCTGCTACCAGCCGTACTTTGGCTGTTACCGGAGCCACGCCTGCCCAAGCCGCGCTCCTTTTGGGAGCAGCGCCTGGCCCGCTTGTACCAACTGGTGCTGCGTCGACCGATGGCCATTTTTGTGGGCAGCCTGGTCCTGATGGGCCTCTGCCTTTGGGGTGGTTTGCAGCTGCGCATCAACAGCCGCCTGCTCGAAGACCTCAAGGACGAGCATCCCATGCAGCAAGATGCGCGCTTTTTTGAGGATCGCTTCGCGGGGGTGCGGCCCATGGAGCTGGCCGTGACCCTGCGCGACAGCAGCCTGGGCATCTACGATCCGGGGGTGATGGCCGACCTGGCGCAGG
>CAZIVQ010000416.1:0-1432 GCA_964542415.1 uncultured Bacteroidia bacterium
AAAACCAGGGCATCAGCTGGGATTGGGCCAATGATGCGGTGCTGCAGCAGGCGCGCGAGGAAGCGGGCCACATCCTGGCAGGCGAACAAAGCTACCAGTTGCTGCTGCTGCCGGAGCTGGCAAGCATGCCCTTGCCCACGGCCCAGCAGGTGGTATCCCTGGCAGAAGCCGGGCTGCCGGTCTTGCGGGTAGGTACGGGCCTGCCCACCAAAGTTCCGGGCTTCGATCCGGCAGGCGAGGCTGGGCAGCGGGTGGAGGAACTGATGACCCTGCTGACTGGGCCTCAGGTGCTGGAAACGCCGGTCAGCCTGGCCAACCACCTGGTGGGCTACCCGCCCCGGCAACCGATCCGGTATGCGGGTCGCTACCCGTTTTTGCGGCAAACCCGGCGGGTAGATCAGGCAGGCAATACCTGGATGTTTCTGGTCAACCGGGACGCCGAAACCCGCTTTTTTGACCTGACCGTCGATGACGCATTTTCTGCTTTCTACTGGCTCGACCCTTGGCAAGGAAAGCTGATGGAGGCTGCCCCCGACCAGCAAAATCGCCTGCGAGGGCGCCTGCCCGCCTTTGGGTCGATAGTGTTGTTGGCGAGCAAGGGAGCCCCCTTGCCTGACAGCCTGCTCAGCCAGCCGGTACCTACCCTGGCCGAAACCGATCCCGCCGCCGTGATCAACTACCAGCCTTTGCAGCACTGGGACCTGCTGGTCGAAGGACCAGATGTGCCCGGTAAAACCTTGCTGCTCCGGGACACCAGCTTATTTGTCTGGACCGACTTTGCGCCGCTACGCTATGTGGCGTCTGAGGGGCTGTACACCCATAGTTTTTTCTTTGGGGATACCACCCTGCCGCATCGGCGCTATGTCCTGGACCTGGGCAGCATCCACGGGCTGGCCGAGGTCACCCTCAATACCCAGCCGGTGGGCACCTTGCTCTCTCCACCCTATCAGATCGACCTGACAGAGCAGCTCAGCCCTGGGTTTAATACCCTGGAAATCTGGCTTACCCCTCCCCGGCGCAATCGCCTGGTAGGCTGGGGCAGAGAAGGGCGACCGGGCTTTGCCCATTTTGCCACGGGCCAGCAGGGCCTCACCCCCAATGGCTTGCTCGGTCCGGTGGTGCTCTGGGAATTGAAGACGGAATCGGCTTCGCCGCTTCTGCCATAAAAAAAGCGCTTTTCCCCTCCATAGGCGGGTCCCAGGCTTGTCCCACTACAACATGTCCCGGTTTTACCAGGGACAGGTCTGCGTTTAAATTGGCTAATTACTTTGTTCCACAAGCACTAGCTGATTCTTCTGCCAAAATTACAGTTCCTTCACCACCCGCAAACCGGTATGAGGCGGGGCTGGGGAAACGGTTTCGTCTTTGGGATCGGCAAAATCGTAGGCGCTGTAGCCGTAGGAGCTGCCGTCCTGTTGCCATTCGGCGGCGT
>CAZIVQ010000416.1:1532-4299 GCA_964542415.1 uncultured Bacteroidia bacterium
AAATCGTAGGCGCTGTAGCCGTAGGAGCTGCCGTCCTGTTGCCATTCGGCGGCGTTGCCTGCCAGGTCGTAGAGCTTGGCCTCGCCCACCTCGATGGGCGCAAACTGGCCCGCAGCCTGGAAGAGGGTTAGGGCATCTGCGGTAATTTTTTGCTTGAGCAGCGGCACTTCATCCACCGTCAATTCGTAGCCCGCCCAGTAAGCCAAGGTATTTTCCTTGCGGCCATGCTTATGGGCCAATTTGTGCAGGGCCTTGGCTTCGGTGGCGGTGGGCAGGCGGTAGGCATCGCCGGTTTGCTCGCTGAGCCATTGTACGTAGGCCTGGGCGTCGGCCTGGCTGATGCCGATCACCGGATGGTTGGCGTGGGCGGGGTCGTAGGTAAAATCCGTCCGGAAAGCCTGCCACTGGGCGCGGGTAACTTCGAAGCGCCCCAAGGCGATCGAGTCTGCTTTGACGGTCACCGTTTCGGGCAGCAGCACTTTGTTTTGGCGATAGCCGTAGAGGCCGTTGGTGGTGGCGGCTTTTTGCTTTTCCAGCAGCGCCATGAGGGGGCTGCCCTTTTTTACCGCCCGGTTGGTGGTGTCGGTTTTGCCAAAGAAATAGGTGTCAAACCAGCGCAGTTCTTCTTCTATCTTCCGGGTCTGGTGGGTCAATTTTCCCAACCCATGCGGCTGCCCCGGAAACCAAAGGAAGCGCACCGGGGCCTGACCGATCTGCTGCAGGGCCCGGTAATATTCCCAGCCCTGGTCGCGGGGCACGGCCCGGTCTTCGCTGCCATGGAAAATGATGGTGGGCGTTTTGACCTTCTCCATTTCAAATAGCGGCGACTTGGTGATGTAGGTCTCGTTGTAGAATTTGCCGTCGCGGTCGTCCCAAGGCGCGCCGCCGAAGTAGCTCTGGTCAAAAGTCACCCCGAAGCGGCAGGTGCCGTAATCGGAGGTCCAGTTGACGTCGCCGGCCCCGGCAGCCGCAGCCATAAACAGCTCCGGGTGCTGCACGGTCAGCATGGTGGTAAGGATGGCCCCATTGGACCAACCCATCACCGCCATCGAATCGCGGTTGACCAGGCCTTTTTCTACGAGGTGATCAACACCGTTGAGGATATCCGGCAGTTCGTATTCGTAGTAATGCCCTTTGATCGACTCCACAAACGCCTGCCCGTGGTTGCTGGAGCCGTGGTAATTGGGCATGAGGACAAAGGCCCCCCGCTGGGCGATCAGGTTGGGGTAATAGGCCCAGCGCTCGGACCACTTGTCGGTATCGACGCCCGAAGGCCCGCCATGGATGGCCACCATGAGCGGATAGCGCTTGCCCGCTTCGTAGTTGTGGGGATAGTAGAGAATGCCGGTAATTTCATCGTCCAGGGCACCGGTCCAGGTGACGACCTCGGTCTGGGCCTTGGGTTTTTTGTCGAAATGTGCGTTCAGCTTGACCAGGGGGCGGGTTTGGCCCAGTTTGACCGTTTTCTTTTCGCGCATCAAAGCACCGATCCGGTACTGGGTGGGGGTGGAGGCGGTAGAATAGGAAAAAGCCAGCTGGCTGCCATCCTCACTCACGGCCAAAGGCGTGAGGTGCTCGTCGTAAGGACCGGCTTCGAGCCAGCGTCGGGTCCAGCGGTCGCCATTTTTCTCATAAAGGGCTACTTTGTTGGTGGCGCGGTTGGCGAGGGTGACCAGGGCATCGTCGCCGAGGGTTTCGAGCTGGTAGCTGAGGCCCAGCTCCCAGTCGAGGGGCACCGGCTGAGGGGCCATGTTCTCCAAAGAAAAAAAATGCAGCAGGCTGATGCCCGCGCCTTGCCATTCGGGGTCGGAGGATTGCTCGGAGGCGAAGTAGAAACCGCTGTTGTCCTTGGCCCAGGTAAAGCGCCCGGGGGTCTGGTAGCCTTCGGCCAGAATGCGCTGGGGCTCGCCGGAGCGGAGGTTCCAGAGGTAATGGGCCGGGGCGGGTTTACCGTCGGCGCCGTAATGCGGGGAGCGGGTATGGCTCGTGACCAGCCATTGGCCATCGGGCGAGGCAGCCACGCTGCGCACGGGAAAGCGGCCTTGGGTAAGGCGGCGGCTCTGCTTGGCCTTGAGGTCGTAGGCAAAGACCCGCTCGGGCTTGAAGTAGACCTGCGTGGTGTCTTCGATGACGATGACGTCGTCTTTTTCTTTCTTGGCCTGCTGCTCGACCAGGTTGGGGCCCTCTTCGGCCACAAAAAGGAGGGTATGGGCGTCGAGGCGGGCCAGGTCGGAGAGGGAGGTCTCGAAGGAGTCCACCACAAAGGGCGCTCCACCGTAGAGGCTGATGCCCCAGAGGACTTTGCCTTTGCTGCGGGAGGAAAGGAAGAACAGGGTGTCACCGGTGGCGCTAAAGACCGGGTTGCGGTCGCTCTCGTCGCTGCGGGTAAGCGCTACCACGAGGTAGCCGGAGTCCCGCGGCTGATCGAGGCGGGTGAGGTAGAGGTCGGAGACGAAGCGGTCCTTTTCCGGGGCCGGGCGGCTCTTGGTCCAAGCGATGGCCTGGCCGCTGGGGGAGAAGGTCGCGTTGCCAGCCCGGGTCTGCTGGACGATGTCTTTGACCGTCCATTTGACGTCCTGCGCAGCCAGGGAAAGAGCCAGGCTGCCCATAAGTAGGCCGCAACAGATGCGTAAAAAGTGAGGCATGTTAGTCGTTGTGTTTGAGTGAGCAATGGGGTAAAGATAGGGAGAAGAGAGATGAGAGATGAGAAAAGAGAGATGAGAAAAGAGAGATGAGAAAAGAGAGATGAGAAAAGAGAGATGAGAAA
>CAZIVQ010000416.1:4399-4860 GCA_964542415.1 uncultured Bacteroidia bacterium
AGAGAGATGGGAAAATATAGAGATGAGAATAGGTCGAGGCTGGTAGGGGTTTTGCCCCGGGTTCGCTTCATACAGGCGCGGCGCACTTGCGGGAAGCACCACCTGCCTGGCTTCCCGTTCCCCTTACGTCTTTTTGCCCTGCTAAACCGGCGCTTCCAGTCGGCATTTTCGTTTGCCAATGGCACGGCTTCTGCCTATCTTCCGACATGAAACCTACCCCTGAAGAACACATCCTTGCTTTGTTGCCTAAGTTGGATCGCCCGGCGCTGATGCGGGTGATGCAGGCGATTGTGGACGAATTGGCCAAGGACCAGCCCCCGGCCATGCCGCAGGGACGCCCGCTTCGGCCCGAGTCGCCAGCCAAAGAAGCGCGTACCGATGAGGAACGCTTTCAGGAGCGCTTCGAGGATTTTAAGGCGGGGAGAGGGTGAGGACAGAGGACAGTGGACAGTGGACAGTGG
>CAZIVQ010000417.1:0-4847 GCA_964542415.1 uncultured Bacteroidia bacterium
GCTATTGCTTGCGGGGCCGTTTGGCAGTGGTGACAAGGATGTTTGCGGGTCCTTGTTAGAAGAACTTACTGTACGACGATCTTGGCCGTGGAGACGTGAACGCCGCTGCGAAGCCGTACGAGGTAGATACCGGAGGTCAGGTCAGTGATGTTGAAGCTCACGGCACCGTTGGGGTGGGTGGCAGAACCGACCATGGCGTGGCGGTAGCGCTTGCCGCTAAGGTCAAAGATGGCCACTTCGCTGGTCTCAGAAAGCTGGGTGTACCACACTTTCACGATCTCACCGGTAGCAGGATTGGGGGTAGCCATGATCGAGGGCAGTTGCTGGTTCTTCAGCGCTTCGGGGAATGCGTCGAGCTCGGTGTAGGTCTCGTCAAAGAGGGGCGGGTGCTCCATCTGGGCCTGAGCCGAAACGGCGAAGAACAATACCAAGAAAGAAAAAGCGGCGATGCGGGTGTAAAGATTTTTCATAGCAGTTACGTGATTAATAATTTTCGATTGTCAAATTTGCGATAAGACAAATATCATCACATGCTGCAATAAACGCAAATAGTAATTTTGGAAGATGGGTATTTTACCCCTTTTTGTAAATACGTGATTTCGGAATCAAAATGCTAACCCCTTTGTTTACAGTGAGGTAAGGTAAAAAAAACCTTTAAGATGTAGAAGGGTTTTTAAAGAAAAATGTTATATCAGGAAGAGAATACGTTTGGAAAAAGCTGGGCATTATTTTAGTAAAGGTGCTTTTTCCTGCGTGAGTCACGAGAATGCCTTGGATTTAGGCCAGAATGTAGAGAAGTTTTACCCAAAGATTCAACCCAAGCTTCTCTCGCTTCCAGCAGTGTTTTTTACATTAAAGAGTTGGAAGTGTGGAAATATTTATTTAGCAATTTGATCTGGTTTACTGAATAAAATCCCGCATGCCATAGCTGTCCGCTGGACTTTTAAGGCAGAACTCATTTTACCCAACAAAACAGGCTGCCCCATATCTGAGGCAGCCTGTTTTGGCATCAAGAAACAAGCCGAATCCTACGGAGTGCGGGTGGGGCCGGTTTGCAGCCGTTCGAGGTCCTCGGTAAGGGTATGGATGCTCCCCCCAGTCCATTCGGCTATTTGCCGGTAGTGGGGGTGAATGTCGCTGCCCTGCTGGTCGCAGATGATCACCCTAACCGGCCGGTTGATTTTTTTCAGCAATTCAATGTCCCGTACGTCGCTCTTGTTGTCGGCAATCAAGATCACTTCTTGAAAGCCTTCAAGGTATTGGATCCCGGTCAAGACCGCTTCGAGGTCATTTTCCGGCGAATCGCCCCCGTTGCCCTTCTTCATCACATACTCCATGGTCTCGACGATCTCGGTGATGTCGCTGTTTTTGGCCCGGTACACCCCGCCGGTTCGCCCGATGCGTTTTTGCCAGCTCTTGCGGCTGTTGCCATCATTGAAGAAGACAAAATGCTTGACCCGGTCGGGTTGGGTAAGGAAGTTGAGCTTGTGCCAAAGCACGAGCTGCGCGCCGTATTGGTACATGCTACCGGTCCAGTCCATAATCACCAGCATCTGGTTCCATTC
Source organism: uncultured Bacteroidia bacterium (assembly GCA_964542415.1). Lineage (GTDB taxonomy): Bacteria > Bacteroidota > Bacteroidia > J057 > J057 > CAZIVQ01. The sequence continues at coordinate 1,566 of CAZIVQ010000417.1, forward strand.
CGGATGGCGCTCCAGGATATGCAGCACGGTAGAGTCGCGGGTGGTGGCATGGCCACTGATGATCGCCCGCAGCTGCTGCGGCGATTTGACTTCGTCGATGACATGCAGGCGCTTAGGCCGGTATTTGATCACAAAGCCATGAAAATAGGTCTTGGCTTCTTCCTCGTTCTTACACTGGGTTTGCAGCACCATGTTCCAGCGGATGTCAGTTCTCTCAAGGTTAGGATCAAGGGCAAAAAGGGCCCGCAGCCGTTCATTAAGAAGCTGGTGGTAGTTGGTGCGCCAAGCCGTGATGTCCCGGGGGTACTTGGTGAAGACCAGGTCAATCTCGTAAGCCACGCTGCGGTCGGCCAAGGCCAGCCATTTCCCGGTGTTGCCGATCTCGGCTTGGGCGTATTCCATGGGGAGAACCACCTGCGAAGTCATCTTGGCGAAGGCATAGACTGGCTGCTCGACTTTTTTGAAAGCGATCTTTTCGTACAAGCGGCTGTCGTCATCTTCTGCCTGTAGCGGACCACCCGCACACAGCCATAAGCCCAAGACCAAAGTTAAAAGCTGCTTCATTATCCTGAGAAATGTGGGGTTACGGGAAGGTTAAAGAGACCTTGAGTAGGCCAAAGACGAGCCCTTGAATTAACCTTAATACGTATAACGGCCGGGGATTTGTTTCAGTACTCGGATAGTGAAAAACTACGACTTTCCCCCCTTAAAACCAACTCGTAATGAGCCATTTGCCTGAAAGCTTGGCCATGTCGGTAAAATGGGTCCCAGGATGGACCCGCTGACTTCCCCGTCGGTTGCAGGTTCACCAGGGAGCCACCTGATCGAGAATGATTTCCCGGATGTCGTCCAGGGCCAGCCGGTGGGTGTGCTGCTTACGGTTGTACCAAGCCGCATTGAGGTCCTGTAAGCTGACCCCCTCCAGGTCGGCACGCAGCAAGCGCCCATGGTAAGTCCGCCCTGACCAGTCCACGACCTGCGCCTGCTGTCCGGAAAGCTGGTCGAGGTACTGCTCGTAATTGCGCCGGGTGATGCGGGTGAAGCGTTTGCCCATGGAGGAGGTTGAGATATTGAGAGGGATAAATGGTTAACTGTTCTTTTTCACCACGGGGGGCACGGATCATGGATCCCGGAGAAACCGGGAGGGTTTTCACGGAGGGCACGGAGTTTTTTTCCAGACAGAGCGTAGAAGGTCACGGAGGTTCGACCTTGCGGTCTCAGGTCGCTTATCGCATTTCTCCTTTTTCACCACGGAGGTCACGAATCATGGATCCCCCGGTTCACTGGGGGAGAGATTTCACTGAGGCCACAAAGGTAAACCCTGAACCACTTCCTCCGCGAACCTCTGCGCCTTCTCCGCGTCCTCCGCGTTGAAAAAATAGAGCAGCCCAAAACCTTCCCCTACAAATCCCCCAAAAACGGCCGTACCACCATGTCCTCCACCACCGTGCGCGGGCTGAGGGTACAGCTGGTCCAGACCAGTTCAGCGATGTCTTCGGGAGGCATGAGGCGCTCGGGGGGGACGTCGGCGCCCTCCCAGGAGGCGGTGAGGGTAGCGCCGGGCAGGAGGCTTAGTACCCGGATGCCATGAGGCTTGAGTTCTTCGCGCAGGTTCTTGGAAAAGCCCAGCAACGCAAATTTGGAGATGCTGTAGGAGCCGCCATTGGCGTAGGCGGTGATGCCGGCGATGCTGCTCATGTTGAGGATGGTGCCTTGTCCCTTTTCGATCATGAGGGGCAGCACGCCCTTGGTCAGGTAGTAGGTGCCGGCAAGGTTCACGGCCATCATGGTTTCGAAGGCCTCATCGCTCTCGCTATGGATGGCCCCCGGCTGGAAGATGCCGCCATTGTTGACCAGGAGGTCGAGGGCCCCGAAGCGCTCATTGAGGGTCTTGGCCAGGGCTTTGACGGCGGCTTTGTCGCCGAGATCGCAGGAAAAAGTATGCAGGCCGGGCATTTCTTCCCGCGCCCGGGCCAAAGCCGCTTCGCCCCGGGCGCAGATCGCGGTCTGGTAGCCCGCGGCATAAAACTTGCGGGCTACCGCCAGGCCAATGCCTTTCGAAGCGCCGGAAATGAATATGGTTTTTTTGCTCATGGAAAAAGATTATCAATTACCAAAGCTACGGAAACCGGGGCAAAATCCCTTACCTCTGAGCATCGAAGGGGGTAAACGCCTCGCTGCTCATAGCTGCTCATGCTCAGGGCAGAATGAACAGCTTCCCTCCAGGCAATGTTTCACGAAGCAAAACAGGATCTGCTGGGCCTGAAAACAAGCCCTGGCCGAAATTAAACAAGCCCCAATCCCGAGCCCCAGGCGAAGCTGGAGCGGGGTTGTGTTTTGGGCGCTTGCATGGCAAGAATACTTTGCCCTTTTTTGTGAGGCCCCTTGTTAGCGAGCTTCCCTGGCTTTGTTCCTATGTCCAAACTCCTCTTCCATATCGGCCGATTTTTCATGTTGCTGGGCGGCATGTTCAAGACCTTGGAAAAGCCGCGGGTCTATTACCGCCTGGCTTTGTCCGAGGCGGTCTCGTACGTCGTGGGCAGCCTGGTCATCGTGGTGGTGATTTCGACCTTTATCGGAGCGGTGACGACCTTGCAGACTTCTTACCAGCTGACAACCAGCCTCGTACCCAAGTCCATCATCGGGACCATCGTATCGGTGACCACCCTGCTGGAATTGTCGCCTACGGTGCTGACCTTCATCTTGGCCGGGCGCATCGGCTCCATGATCGCCTCCGAAATCGGTACCATGCGAGTGACCGAGCAGATCGACGCCCTCGAAGTGATGGGCATCAATTCGAGGGCCTACCTCGTGCTGCCCAAAATCATCGCGGGCCTCATTTCCTTGCCTATCCTGGTAACGGTATCCGCTTTTCTGGCCCACTTCGGGGGCCTGGTGGCCGGCAACCTCAGCGGGGAGGTCACCATTAGCGAGTTTACCCTCGGCATGCAGACCTACTACGAACCGCAGCAGGTAGTGGTCATGTACGTCAAAGCCATCACTTTTGGGTTTATCATCACCGCCGTATCGGCCTACCAGGGATTTTATACCCGGGGCGGGTCCCTGGAAGTGGGCGCATCTGCCACCAAAGCGGTGGTCTACAGCTGCCTCACCATGGTCCTGGCAGATTATGTGATTGCTCAGCTGCTCCTCTAACCCATTCTCCCTCTCCCCAACACTCCTTTTTTTAACCACGGAGGTCACGGAGGTATTTCACAAAGGGCACGGAGAGTAGCGTTCTACATTCGTAATTCCTTGTTCTAGATTCATCATTTTCCCCAA
>CAZIVQ010000418.1:0-4837 GCA_964542415.1 uncultured Bacteroidia bacterium
GGTTGGGGCGGCTAAAGCGCAGGCCTAGAATTCCGACAGTTTCTTTGCCTACTTTCTTTGCTGCCAAAGAAAGTAGGTCCCGCTGAAGGCGACGTATGATTGGAAAACAGCCTTAAATTTGCACCACCAAAACCCCGGCAGGGGGAACAGCCTACGATTAACGGTTCACAGCGCCGGGCTCACCAGCCGCCCCAAGGCCTCGGCCACCTTCTGCCGCCGGGGCCGCCGCCGGTAAGTCTCATAATCCAGTAGCTCACTGTCGGCAAGGTCAGCCAGGAAGTCCTGCTCCAGCCGCTGGGTGAAGGCCGCGTCGTAGACAAAGGCATTGACCTCGAAGTTTTTGCGAAATGACCGCAGGTCCATGTTCGCGGTGCCCACCGAAGCAAAGTGGCCATCCACCGCCATGATCTTTCCGTGGTTGAAGCCCCGCTGGTAGCGATAGACCTTCACCCCGGCCGACAGCAATTCTTCTACAAAAGAAAAAGCCGCATACCACTGGATGGGAATGTCCGAACGCCCCGGCAGCAAAATCCGCACGTCTACCCCGCTCATGGCCTTGGTGGTCAGCACCATGCGCAGGGCGCTGTCAGGGATGAAGTAGGGCGTGGAAATGTAGACGTGCTCCTCTGCCAGGGCAATGGCACTGAAGTAGGCCTGCAAGATTCCCCACCAAGGACTGTCTGGTCCACTCGGCGCGACCTGTACCAACGGCCCCTGAGACGGAAATTCCTGAGGGAAATAGGCCGGTCCCTGGATTTCTTCTTCGTCCTGGACATAGTTCCAGTCATTGAGGAAAATGGCTTGCAGCCCATGCACGGCCTCGCCTTCCACGCGCAGGTGGGTGTCGCGCCAGAGGCCGAGCTCCGGGTCGTCCCGCAGGTATTTATCTGAAATGTTGACCCCGCCGGTGAACCCGACCTTGCCGTCGATGACGACGACCTTTCGGTGGTTGCGGTAGTTGAGGTTGTGGGCAAAAAAAGGGAAGCGGATGGACCCGAAGGCAGCGGTTTTTACCCCACTGGCTTCCAGGTCGCGCAGGTAGCTGCCGGGCAATTCGAGGCTGCCAAAGGCATCGTAGAGAAGCCGGACCTCCACCCCTGCTTCTGCCTTGGCCTTGAGGCACTGGGCGATCTGCTGGCTAATTTTGCCCCCCTCCAAGATGTAGTATTGCAGGTGAATGTGGTGCTTGGCCTGCGCCATGGCTTCCAGCAAGGCCGGGTAGGTCTCCTTGCCGTTTTGCAGCAGCTTCACCCGGTTGCGCTGGGAAAGCTGGGCTTTGCTGTTGGCCAGCAGCAGCCGCATGAGCTGCACCTTGGGATGGCGGCCGTGGGCCTGAATCAGGGCCTCCCCCACCGCTGGCTCTTCTTGGTAGGGCGGCATGTCGCGCGTACGCGCCAGGTCAACCGATCCCTTGCGGGCGTAGCGCTTCCGCCGCTGGTACCCCTGCCCGATGTTGAGGTAAAAGATGAGGCCCAACATCGGCACAAATACCAGCGCCAATACCCATACCAAAGTCTGGTTTGGCGAGCGGTTTTTCATGATCAGCACCGAAACGCTGCTGCCGATAATCAACACGTAGATCAGCAAGGCTAGGGAACCACCGACAAGCCACCAGGAGTTTGCTGCCATGTTTGGGAATGTGGAGGATAGAATATGGAGGATAGAATATGGACGGGGTGGCGTGCTTGCGGGGTCGACGCTGTCGGGGCTGCTCAAAACCCCTGCTTTTGCCCAATTCTGTGACCTTTATGAAACTCCTTCGTGACCCCGAGGGTCCCCCTCACACCTGCTCCTTGGGATACTCGATCCGGCCGTGGTAGATGTTGGTCAGTTGCTTGAAGATCACCTTGCGGATCACGGCGATGTCTTTGAAAGTCAGGTTGGAGTTGACCAGCTGCTCGTCGCGGATTTTGCCGTCGATGATGTTGTTGACCAGTTCCCGGATTTTCTCCGGGGTGGGGTTTTTCAAAGAACGGGAGGCAGCTTCGATAGAATCGGCGATCATCAGCACCGCGGTTTCTTTGGTGAAGGGCAGCGGCCCCGGATAGCGAAACAGTTCTTCGTCCTCCGGCGCCTGGTACTGTTTTTCTTCAAGGTGAACGCGGTAAAAGAACTCCACCCGGGTGGTCCCGTGGTGCGTTTCGATAAAATGAATGATTTCCCGCGGCAGGCTATATTTCTGCGCCTGCTCCACCCCTTTCTTCACGTGGCTGATGATGATATCCGCACTCTTTTCGCAGCCGATTTCCTGGTGGGGATTGTACTCGCGGTCCGCGTTATTCTCAATAAAATACTGCGCTTGCTGGGTCTTGCCCACGTCGTGGTAGAGGGCTCCTACGTGGATAAGCAGGGCATTTCCCCCGATCTCGTTGATGGTCGCCTCGGCAATATTGGCTACCTGCAAGCTGTGCTGGAAGGTACCAGGCGCTTTGCGTGACATCTCCTTGAGCAAAGGATGGTTGGTGTCCAGCAGCTCTATGTAGGTCAGGTCTGAAGTCACCCCGAAAATGCGCTCGAAGACATAGATCAGGTTGTAGGCGATGATGGTGATGGCCACATTGATTCCAAAAAGCAGCAGGGTATTGTAGTTGATGGTGGAAAAACTGCCCTTGCTGTAGAGGTTGAAAGCGATGTAGGCGATAGAATAGGCGAAAAATATGTAGATCAAGGTGTAGAAAAACACCTCGCGCTTGCGCAAATGTCGCAGGCTGTAGACCGCCACGGTTCCGGCGATGGTCTGCACGAAGGCAAACTCCAGCCCCTGCTGTATGAGCACGGCCCCGTAGAGTGCCGCCAGCAAATTGGCCACGAAGCCCGTCCGGTGCCCGAAGAAGTTGCTGATGAAAATAGGCACGATACAGGCCGGAGCCAGGTAGATGTAAGAGAGGTTGTAGTTGGGGCCAATGATCTCCGAGAGCCGCACCGCCACATCGGTCAATTTGGTTGCCACCACCATCGCGATGCTCGCCAGCAAAAAGGTCGAAAGAATGAGGGAAAGCTTGGCATTGGAAAAATAGATGCGCGGCTTGTTCACACTCAAAAACGCCAACAGCAGCAGAGTGATCAGGAGGATGATGATAAACTGGCTGAGGAAAATCTCGAAGTTGTGCTCATCGCCATAGCGCTGCTCCAGCTCCCGGACCAGCGATTGGATGATCTCGCTGGCCTCTCGGCTCACGATTTCGTCCTTCCCGATGATTTGCTGGCCTTCCTGCACCTTGCCTTTAACCGGGGAGACCAGGTCCTTTTGTTGCCGCCGCACTTTTTGCGTGAGCGGCGCATTGAAGCGCAAGTTTGGCTCCAGGTTTAGCAAGATCTGCCGCCGCAGCATCTGGGCCATTTCCGTTTCCAGGTCCTGGGCTTTCCCCTGAAGGTAGGATTCCAGCTGTTCGCGCCCAACAATCAATTTGCCGACTGCTTGGTAGCGCTCCTCCGCCAATTGGGTGCGCAGGGCAATAAAATCCCCGAGCGAATCGGCCGGCTGGTCACGCATATACCCCGTCCGATACACCTGATCGATTAACTCCCCGGCCGTTCCCCGCAAGACCTGGCCCCACCTATCGTTACGAATTCCGGGAAAACTGCGCGGATCCACGCCATAGGCCTGTTCGATCCCCTGCCCAAGTTGGCGGGCCAGGGAAGAGTCTCCCTCGGCCAGGGCCCGCTGCAAGCGGCTGGCCTGGCGACTGAGGTCATCGAGCCGGGTCATGACCTGCTGACGGCCTAAGCTCATCTGGGCCGAATCCACCACATAGATCCGCAACACCTGCGCCGCCGCCCGCGCCTGTTCCTGCGCGATGCTGTCCTTGGATTTGTAGATGGAAAAATCGAAGGGGGCCTCCATGGCTTTTTGCTGCCAGGGCTTGCCTACCTCATGCCGGTAGCTGAGCCTAAAAGAACGCGGCATGATCAGGGTCATCAGCAACAGATAGGCAAAAACCAGCCCCAGCCGCCCCAGGTAGCGCGTACTCCGCAGCTTGCGATAGGAAAAAAGGTAAAACAGTCGTTTCATCTCCGGCAAAGATACGCACTGGGAAGGAATAAGCCAGCGGGAAGCGTGCTCTCCTCTCCTGCGGCCATTTTCGCCATTTTTCTACCCATGACAAGGCGGTTTGCAGCCAGGAACAGCCTGAATTTGAATACTCGCCAGTTTCTCCCAAGCGCGGCGGATTGCCGCGGGGTCTCCGCCCCCCTGACTCACCCCACGTAAGCGCTTCCCCCATAAAAACTTGCCATTTTCCCTCTGAACCCGTTAACTTGTGGCTGGTAAATACGTTATCCCGAACATGAAGCGCCAAGCTGCCACCGCAATTCTCCTGATGGCCTACCTGCTGACCAGTTTGCAGGTGGTGCTTCAGGTGCATTCGTGCCCAGTGCAAGGCGTGGAGGTGCAATGGTATGCCGTTGACCAAAAGGAATGTTGCGCGGAAGATCCCGCCGATGACCTTTGCCAAGCCAACCATTGCAGCCTCCAAAAATGGGATGCCGACTGCTGCGAGACCGCGCAGATCACCTTTCGCCTCGACCAGCCCCAAGAGCTGACCCGGCCGCTGCTGATCCCTGCGGTGGCGATGATACCGGCGGTTGTGTTGCTCGCTTTGGTTGAGGCTGAACCGGAACCCACCCCCAACCGGGCCTGGGAGATCGATCCGCCCCCGCCCAAGGTTTCCCTTTGGCGCCGCCACTGCGCCGCCCTCACCTACGGCTGATGAGCCGATGAATGATTTTTGTGCGACGGTCCTCGCGGATCGGCGCCTTTCCTTATTTCCATTCATTGTTAAAGCTCATCTAGTCATGAACATCTTCCCATATTTCTTCCTCCCCCTGTTCCTTCTCC